>NZ_JBHXSK010000012.1:0-213324 GCF_042716195.1 Streptomyces sp. NPDC058683 | reverse complement strand
TTTTTTTATTCCGCGTGCCCGCTTGGTGTCACCCCGCCGGGTGTTATTTTTGGGGCGCGGGGGGGGGCCGCCGGGCGGGCGGGCGGGGGGGGGGGCCCCCCCCCCCCCGCGGCCGCCGTGAGTTTGGCGATCCGCTCGTCGTCGCAGGTCCGCGGGCAGGTGGCGCAGGTGTCCTCGGGGCGGAGCGTGTAGTACATGCAGCAGCTCGCCCGGTCCCGGGTCGGCAGCGGCTCGCCCGCCGGGCCGGTCAGGACCCGGAAGGCGGCCGAGCCGACGTACGGCTTGGTGGCGCCCGGCAGCAGCCGGTCGAGTTCGCGTACGGCCCGCTCCTCGTCGCCGAGCATCTCGGCGACGTACCAGAGCCCCTCGACGATCTCGTCGGTCGCCATGCCCCACAGTGCGCGCCCGCGCCGCCGCATCCGCGGCCCGAAGGCGCCGAGGACCGGTTCCAGGTGCTCGGCGACGGCCGCCCGCACCTCGGCCCGCAGCGCCTCCTCGTCGGCGACGACGACCGCGCCGGGCAGCACCGCCGCCGGATCGCCCGGCAGGCAGGCGAAGGAGGCGACGCGCACCGCCATGCGGCCGGCCACGCGGTCGTACGAGACATGCGTCACGGGCAGCCGCGGGACCCGGCGGTCCAGGAACCACGGGAGGGTGATCAGGAGGCAGGCGGCCCAGCCGTAGCGGTGCAGGCCGAAGCTCGCCACCACGTCCGGGCGGCCCGGCTGTCCGTAGTCCCGCTGGATCTGGTCCTCGTCCCAGGCGAGGAAGGTGTCCAGACCGGCTCCGCCCGCCGCCAGCTCGGCGGCGCCGACCCAGTCGCCGCCCCGGGGTGCCGGCTCGCCCGCGCCCAGCTCCGTGACCACCAGGTCGGGGCAGACCTCGGTCAGGCGGGCGTAGGCGGCGGAGACGGGGGAGGTCATGGGCTACCACCGATCGGGTGCGGGCCGACTGCCGGATAAGTAAGCCTTACCTTACCCATTCATTCGGAAATTTGAACTATCGCCCGGGGCGCCTAAGGTGCTTGACGGACAAGTAACAACCCACCGTTAATGACCCAAGTCCCGACGAGTCGGAGGAGGACCCGTGAACCATCGCGCGCACCCGGCTCCGGCCGAGACGGCCAGGGTGCCGGCGCAGACGCGGTCCGGGGAGACGGCCCGGGAGGCGACCGGACACCCCGCCGGCACGCCGGCCGCGCGCGGCGAGCACACGCACTGCGAGAGTCCGATCCCGCCGCCCAGGCCCGCCGTGCAGCGGGCCTCCGTGCGGGGGCAGATCCTGGACGCGTTGCGTACGGCACTGGCGAGCGGGGAGCTGACGCCCGGTGAGGTGTACTCGGCGCCGGCGCTGGGGGAGCGGTTCGGGGTCTCCGCGACGCCCGTGCGCGAGGCCATGCAGCAACTGGCGCTGGAGGGCGCGGTCGAGGTCGTGCCCAACCGGGGGTTCCGGGTGGTGGAGCGGGGGGCGCGTGAACTCGCCGAACTGGCCGAGGTGCGGGCGCTGATCGAGGTGCCGGTGATGATGCGGCTGGCGCGCAGCGTGCCGGCCGAGCGGTGGGCCGCGTTGCGGCCGCTGGCCGAGGAGTCGGTGCGGGCGGCGGCGAAGGGGTGCAGGGCGACCTACGCGGAGGCCGACCGGGCTTTCCACCGGGCGGTGCTGGCCCTTGCGGGCAACGAGCAGCTGGTGCAGATCGCGGAGGATCTGCACCGGCGGGCGGTTCCGCTGCGCGGGGGCCGGGCCGACCTGATGGCGGACGCGGGTGAGCATGCGGCGTTGCTGGAGGCGTTGATCGCGGGGGAGCTGGACGCGGTGCGGCGGTTGGTGGCCGGGCATTTCGCCACCGCGGGTTGAGGGGCGGAGGGGCGTTTTCGCGGCGGCCCGCCGTAGAGGGTGCGGACCGGGTGCCGGATGCGGGCGCGTCGTGGCCGATCGCGCAGTTCCCCGCGCCCCTGAAAGACGTTGCTGTGAGCGCCCCTTCAGGGGCGCGGGGAACTGCGCGACCAGCCCCCGCCGGGCCGCAGATGGGCGCTACGCCGTCGCCGCCCCCGGGGTCGGTGGGGTCAACTGGGCCGCCAGCCACGTCGGGACGCCCCCCAGCAGGCGGAACAGGCGGCCCGCCTCCTCCCGTAGCCGCGACGCCTCCGGCTCCGTCTCCGTGTCGGCCAGGGACGCGAGTGCCGGTGCCGTGCCCACCAGGTAGCCCAGCTCCTCCCTGATCCGCAGGGACTCCGCGAAGCCGTGCCGGGCCTCCGCCAACTCCCCGTCCCGCAGCGCCAGTCCGGCCAGATGCCGCCAGGTGAAGGAGAGCAGCAGCGGGTCGGCGTGGGCGGTGGCGGCCGCGTGGGCCCGGCGGTAGGCCGCCCGCGCCGCCTGCGGGGAGCTGGTCAGGTTCTCCGCCAGCAGGCCCCGGCGGAAGTCGAGAAGGGCCCGCCCCGGCGCCCCCGGAGGGATCAGCGCGGCCGCTCTGCCGAGCGCGGCCCGCGCCTCGTCGGCCCGGTCCCGCACCCCGTGCAGCGTGGCCGCGTAGGCGAGTTGGCCGCGCTCGCACGCGGCGGCGCCCCGTTCCTCGTCGGTGCGGGCCACCGCCTCCGCCGTCCGCAGCGCGTCCTCCGCCTCTCCCCAGCCGCCCTCGGTGTACAGACACCGTTCGACCATCAGCCCCGCCCGTTGCAGGGAGGACGTCGGCGTGTCCGTCGGCAGCAGTGCCGCCGCGTCGGCCCAGCAGGCCCGCGAGCGCAGCCGCCATACCGCGGTCTGGAGCGGATCGTCACCTGCGTTCGTTCCGTTCCCAGACATGGCGGAGTACGCCACGTTGCCCTCCCCTTGCACGCCGTCGAGCAGTTGAGTGGTGGCCGCATTCCAGCATCGATCGCCACGCGGGGCCAAGAGGGTGGGTGAATAATTTCACAAAGTCGTGGGACGGTGAGGGCACTTGGCGCGCGCCGGTCGCACGCCCGCGTGACGTCAGCTCATCCGCAATGCCAAGAAGAAATCGAGCTTGTCCTCCAGTCGGGAGAGGTCCCGGCCCGTCAACTGCTCGATCCTGCCCACGCGATAGCGCAGTGTGTTGACGTGCAGGTGGAGGCGGGTGGCGCAGCGGGTCCAGGACCCGTCGCAGTCGAGGAACGCCTCGAGGGTCGGGATCAGCTCGGCGCGGTGCCGGCGGTCGTAGTCCCGGAGGGGGTCCAGCAGGCGGGCGGTGAAGGCGCGGCGGACGTCGTCGGGGACGAAGGGGAGCAGCAGGACGTGCGAGGCCAGTTCCTGGTGGCCGGCCGCGCAGACCCGGCCGGGGCGGGCGGCGGCCACCCGGCGGGCGTGCCGGGCCTCCTCCAGGGCCCCGCGCAGCCCCTCCGCCGAGTGCACGGCCGCGCTGACGCCGAGGGTGACCCGGCCGTCGTCGTCCAGGCCCGCGGACAGCGGGTCCCGCACCGACTTCAGGAGGGCGTCGGCGTGGATACCGGACTCGGAGCCGTCGTGCTCGGCGGAGACCGCGGGGAGCGGGACCAGGGCGATCGCCTCGTCGCCGGTGTGGGCCACCGCTATCCGGTCGGACGGCTCCGGGCCGGTGGCCAGCGGGTCGACCAGGATCTCCTCGAGCAGGGACTGCGCGACCGGGCCGCCCTCGACCTCGCCGCCCTCCCACTCGACGCGGGCGACCACCACCTGCCAGTGCGGGGCCGCGCCGAGACCGGGCAGCAGGACGGGCGCGGCCACCCGCAGGCGCGCGGCGATCTCCGCCGGGGCCGCGCCCGTCTGGACCAGCTCCAGCACCTCCTGGGCGAGCCGGCGCCGTACCGTACGGGCCGCGTCGCGGCGGTCGCGCTCGACGGCGATCAGCTGGGTGACGCCCTGGAGCAGGTCGAGGCGCTCGTCCTGCCAGTCGCTCGCGTCCGCCTCGACGGCCAGCAGCCAGTCCGAGAGCACGGTCTCGCGCACGTCCCGCGCGCCCTGCGGGGAGCGGCCTCCCCCGGCTGCCGCCGGGCGGTGCCCCCAGGAGCGGACCGGGAAGAGCGAGTACGTCGTGGAGCCGAGGAGGACCCGGTGCGGGCCCCGGCGGCCGGTGCGGGTCGCGGCCAGGTGCTCGGCGGCCAGCTGGGCGCAGGTCTCGGCGGGCAGCGCGGGCCCCGACACCTTGGAGCCCGCGATCAGACGGCCGGTCGGGGAGAGCACCCAGGCGCGCAGGTCGAGGTCCGAGCCGAGCAGGTCGAGGACCACGTCCGGGCCGCCGCCCGCCGGGCCCGAGGTCATCATCCGGCGGTGCCGGTCGACGACGGCCGCGAGGTCCCCGGCCCGCTCGCCGCTGACCTGCCGAACGACGTGCTCGGTGATCGTCGCGAACGCCACCGACTCGTGCACCGCGAAGAGCGGGAGCCGGTGCCGGGCGCAGGCCACGACCAGGTCGTCCGGGACGTCCCCCAGCTCGGCCTCACCGGCCGCCAGCGCGGCCACCCCGGCCTGCGCGAGGAGTCGTACGAACGGCTCGGAGTCCGCGGCGTCCCGGCGCCAGGCCAGGCCCGTCAGCACCAGCTCACCGCCCGAGAGGTAGCGGCTGGGGTCACGCAGGTCCGTGGTCATCACCCCGCGCACGGTGCGGTCCAGCTCGTCCTCGCCGCCGAGCAGCCGCAGGCCCAGCGCATCGGTGTCCAGCAGTGCGCGCAGCCGCATCTCGTCGCCGCCGTTCTGTGTCTCGAAATCTACGATGAATCGTGCAGTGTCATGGATGAGGCGCCCGGCGTGCAGGGTCACGGGCCGCGATCGCGGGGTGCCTGGGCGTTTCCTGCGTTTCCACAGGAAAACCAGGAGGTTACTGATGACCTCCGTTCATACGAATCTACAAGATGCCCGTGCTGGCCAGCCAACTCCTTCATGGTTTCGGTGACTGACCCCACTGGAGTACGGGGCGGTGTACTGGCGTCATTCCGCGTTAACAGGACATGAACGAGCCGGGCCCGCCGCACACGGATTGGCTCAATCCGCACGACTCACGAGACTCACGAGACGGAGAAGAGAGCCGGTCATGGACTTCCTTCGCCCCGCCAGCTGGGAGGAGGCGCTCGCCGCGAAGGCCGAGCACCCCACCGCAGTGCCGATCGCGGGTGGCACCGATGTGATGGTCGAGATCAACTTCGACCACCGCCGGCCCGAGTACCTCCTTGATCTCAACCGCATCGGCGATCTCTACGAATGGGAGGTCGGCGAGGAGAGCGTACGGCTCGGCGCCTCCGTGCCGTACACCCACATCATGGAGAACCTGCGCACCGAGCTGCCGGGCCTGGCCCTCGCCTCGCACACCGTCGCCTCCCCGCAGATCCGCAACCGCGGCGGCGTCGGCGGCAACCTCGGCACCGCCTCCCCGGCCGGCGACGCCCATCCCGCGCTGCTCGCGGCCGGCGCCGAGGTCGAGGCCGAGTCGGTGCGCGGCACCCGGCTCATCCCCGTCGACGACTTCTACACCGGCGTCAAGCGCAACGCCCTCGCGCCGGACGAGCTGATCCGCGCGGTGCACGTGAAGAAGGCCGACGGACCCCAGCAGTACTCCAAGGTCGGCACCCGCAACGCCATGGTCATCGCCGTGTGCGCCTTCGGGCTCGCCCTGCACCCGGAGACGCGGACGGTGCGTACGGGGATCGGTTCGGCCGCCCCGACGCCGGTGCGCGCGAGGACCGCCGAGGACTTCCTGAACGCGGCGCTCGACGAGGGCGGCTTCTGGGACAACGGAAAGATCATCACGCCGTCGGTCGCCAAGCAGTTCGCGGACCTGTGCGCCGCCGCCTGCAACCCGATCGACGACGTCCGGGGCACCGCGAGCTACCGCCGCCACGCGGTCGGCGTGATGGCCCGCCGGACGCTCACCTGGACCTGGGAGTCGTACCGCGGCGCCCGTCGCATCACGGAGGGAGTGGCGTAATGCGCGTCAACTTCACGGTCAACGGACGCCCGCAGGAAGCCGACGACGTCTGGGAGGGCGAGTCCCTGCTCTACGTCCTCAGGGAGCGCCTGGGCCTGCCCGGCTCCAAGAACGCCTGCGAGCAGGGCGAGTGCGGATCCTGCACGGTCCGGCTGGACGGCGTCCCGGTGTGTTCGTGCCTGGTCGCGGCCGGTCAGGCCGAGGGCCGCGAGGTCGTCACCGTCGAGGGGCTCGCGGACTACGCCCGGCAGCGCTCCTGCGGCGACGCCCACGGGACCTCGCCGGCCACGGCCCAGGGCCGGCAGGCCAAGGGCACCGACTCCCACACCGGCGAAGGCACCCCGCTCTCCCCGGTCCAGCAGGCGTTCATCGACGCCGGCGCCGTGCAGTGCGGCTTCTGCACCCCGGGTCTGCTGGTCGCCGCCGACGAGATGCTGGAGCACAACCCGAACCCGACCGACGCGGACATCCGCGAGGCGCTCTCGGGCAACCTGTGCCGCTGCACCGGCTACGAGAAGATCATGGACGCGGTCCGTCTCGCGGCCGCCCGGCAGGGAGAGGCGGTCTGACGATGACCACCAACAGCGCTCCCCTCGGCACCCCCACCAAGGTCACCCAGGGCTCCCAGACCAAGGGCGGTATCGGCGAGTCCACGCTCCGCCCGGACGGCACGCTCAAGGTCACCGGAGAGTTCGCGTACTCGTCCGACATGTGGCACGAGGACATGCTCTGGGGCCAGATCCTCCGCTCCACGGTCGCGCACGCCGAGATCGTGTCGATCGACACCAGCGAGGCCCTGGCCCAGCCCGGCGTCTACGCGGTCATGACCTACGACGATCTGCCGACCGAGGTGAAGAACTACGGCCTGGAGATCCAGGACACCCCGGTCCTCGCGCACGGCAAGGTACGCCACCACGGCGAACCGGTCGCGATCGTCGCCGCCGACCATCCGGAGACCGCCCGCCGCGCCGCCGCCAAGATCAAGGTCGAGTACCGCGAGCTGCCCGTCATCACCGACGAGGCCTCCGCGACCGCACCGGACGCGATCCACATCCACGAGAACCGCCACGACCACCACATCGGCCACGTCCCGCACCCCAACATCGTGCACCGCCAGCCGATCGTCCGCGGCGACGCCGACGAGGCCGCCAAGAGGGCCGCTGTCATCGTCAAGGGCGAGTACTACTTCGGCATGCAGGACCAGGCCTTCCTCGGCCCCGAGTCCGGCCTCGCGGTGCCCGAGGAGGACGGCGGCGTCCACCTCTACATCGCCACCCAGTGGCTCCACTCCGACCTGCGCCAGATCGCGCCGGTGCTCGGCCTGCCCGAGGACAAGGTGCGGATGACGCTGTCCGGCGTCGGCGGCGCGTTCGGCGGCCGCGAGGACCTGTCGATGCAGATCCACGCCTGCCTGCTGGCCCTGCGCACCGGCAAGCCCGTCAAGATCGTCTACAACCGCTTCGAGTCCTTCTTCGGCCACGTCCACCGCCACCCGGCCCGCCTCTACTACGAGCACGGGGCCACCCGCGAGGGCAAGCTGACGCACGTCAAGTGCCGGATCGTGCTCGACGGCGGCGCCTACGCCTCCGCCTCCCCGGCCGTCGTCGGCAACGCCTCCTCGCTCGGCATCGGCCCGTACGTCGTCGACGACGTCGAGGTCGAGGCCATCGCCCTCTACACCAACAACCCGCCCTGCGGCGCGATGCGCGGCTTCGGCGCGGTCCAGGCGTGCTTCGCCTACGAGGCGCAGATGGACAAGGTGGCGGGGCAACTCGGCATGGACCCGGTGGAGTTCAGGAAGCTGAACGCCATGGAACAGGGCACCCTGCTGCCCACCGGCCAGCCGGTCGACTCCCCGGCTCCGGTCGCCGAACTCCTGCGCCGGGTCAAGGCGATGCCCCTGCCGCCCGAGCAGCAGTGGCTCTCGGCCGGCGAGGAGGCGGACGTACGGCAGCTGCCCGGCGGCCTGTCCAACACCACGCACGGCGAAGGCGTCGTCCGCGGTGTCGGCTACGCGGTCGGCATCAAGAACGTCGGCTTCTCCGAGGGCTTCGACGACTACTCCACCGCCAAGGTGCGCATGGAGGTCATCGCCGGCGAGCCGGTCGCCACCGTGCACACCGCGATGGCGGAGGTCGGCCAGGGCGGTGTCACCGTCCACGCGCAGATCGCCCGCACCGAGCTGGGCGTCACCCAGGTCACCATCCACCCGGCCGACACCCAGGTGGGCAGCGCCGGTTCGACCTCGGCCTCGCGCCAGACGTACGTCACCGGTGGTGCCGTCAAGAACTCCTGCGAGCTCGTCCGCGAGAAGGTGCTGGAGCTCGGCCGCCGCAAGTTCGGTACCTATCACCCGGCCTGGGCCACCGCCGAGCTGCTGCTGGAGACCGGCAAGGTCGTCACCGACGGCGGCGAGGTGCTCGCCGACCTGGTGGACGTGCTCGGCGACGACGCGGTCGAGATCGAGGCGGAGTGGCGGCACCGGGCGACCGAGCCCTTCGACCTGCACACCGGCCAGGGCAACGGCCATGTCCAGTACAGCTTCGCCGCCCACCGCGCGGTCGTCGAGGTCGACACCGAGCTGGGCCTGGTCAAGGTGATCGAGCTGGCCTGCGCCCAGGACGTCGGCAAGGCGCTCAACCCGCTTTCCGTCGTCGGCCAGATCCAGGGCGGTACGACCCAGGGCCTGGGCGTGGCGGTGATGGAGGAGATCATCGTCGACCCCAAGACGGCGAAGGTCAGGAACCCGTCCTTCACCGACTACCTGATCCCGACCATCCTCGACACGCCGACCATCCCGGTCGACGTCCTCGAACTCGCCGACGACCACGCCCCGTACGGGCTCCGTGGCATCGGCGAAGCCCCGACCCTGTCGTCGACCCCGGCCGTCCTCGCGGCGATCCGGAACGCGACGGGCCTGGAGCTGAACCGCACGCCGGTCCGACCGGAACACCTCACCGGCACGGGACCCTCCGGGGGCTGAACCGGTGAGTTCTCCTGGGGGACTTCGTCCCCCAGGACCACCCCTGAATGTTCGCCTCGGGCCGTCCCCCGGGTCGGGCACCTCCCCAAATCCCGCCGCTCGCCGTAGGCGAGCCGCGGGTGCCCCTTTGAACCTTGGGAGTAGGCCCATATGACCCAGCAGTCACTCGAGCCGAAGACCGTCGCCGAAGACGCGGGCGAGGGAACCCGCGTCCCGGCCGGACGGTCCTGGCTCGACCGGTACTTCCACATCTCCCTGCGGGGATCCACCGTCGCGCGTGAAGTGCGCGGCGGCGTCACCACCTTCATGGCGATGGCGTACATCCTCCTGCTCAACCCCCTGATCCTGTCCGGCAAGGACGCGGCCGGGGACACCCTCGGCCAGAAGGCGCTGATCACCGCGACCGCCTTCGCCGCCGCCTTCACCACGCTGCTGATGGGCTTCGTCGGCAAGGTGCCGCTCGCGCTGGCCGCCGGCCTCTCCGTCTCCGGCGTGCTGTCCGCGCAGGTCGCCCCGCAGATGACCTGGCCGCAGGCGATGGGCATGTGCGTGCTGTACGGCGTGGTCATCATGCTCCTGGTCGTCACCGGCCTCCGCGAGATGATCATGAACGCGATCCCGCTCGCGCTCAAGCACGGCATCACCATGGGCATCGGCCTGTTCATCGCCCTCATCGGTCTCTACAAGTCCGGCTTCGTGCACCAGGGCAAGGCCACCCCGCTCACCCTCGGCCCCGCGGGCGAACTCACCGGCTGGCCGGTGCTGCTCTTCGCCGGCACCCTGCTGCTGATCTTCATGCTCCAGGCCCGGAACGTCTCCGGCGCCATCCTGATCGGCATCGTCGGCGGCACGGTGGTGGCGGCCGTGCTCAACGGCCTCGGGGTCATCGACCCCAAGCAGTGGGCGGGCGGCGTCGCCCCCGCCCTGCACGGCTCCGCCGTCTCCATGCCGGACTTCTCGCTCTTCGGGCACGTCGAGTTCGGCGGCTGGGGCGAGGTCGGCGCGATGACGGTCGCGATGATCGTCTTCACCCTGGTGCTCGCCGGGTTCTTCGACGCGATGGCCACCATCATCGGCGTCGGCACGGAGGCCAAGCTCGCCGACGACAAGGGCCGGATGCCGGGCCTGTCCAAGGCGCTGTTCATCGACGGAGCGGGCGGTGCGATCGGAGGCGTGGCGGGCGGCTCCGGGCAGACCGTGTTCATCGAGTCGGCGACCGGCGTCGGCGAGGGCGCCCGCACCGGACTCGCCTCGGTGGTCACCGGCCTGTTCTTCGCGGCCTGTCTCTTCTTCACCCCGCTCACCGCGATCGTCCCGCAGGAGGTCGCCTCGGCCGCCCTGGTGGTCATCGGCGCGATGATGCTGATGAACGCCCGGCACGTGGACTGGGCCGACCGGGCCACCGCCGTCCCGGTGTTCCTGACGGTCGTGCTGATGCCCTTCACCTACACCATCACCACCGGTGTGGCCGCCGGCGTCATCTCCTACACCGCCATCAAGGCAGCTCAGGGCAAGGTCCGGGAAGTCGGCGCATTCATGTGGGGCCTGACAGGCATCTTCCTGGTCTATTTCGCCCTCCATCCCATAGAGAGCTGGGTCGGCGTCCATTAGCCCGCCTCGCCAAGACCCTCTGCACCGACCGCCGTTGTGTAAGGAGACCGAGAGATGCTGGACATCGCCGAGGAGCTGAACCGGTGGGTCGCGGACGGCCGTGACTTCGCCGTGGCCACGGTGGTGGCGGTCGGCGGCAGCGCCCCGCGCCAGCCCGGCGCCGCCCTCGCGGTGGACGCCGACGGCACCGCCGTGGGCTCGGTCTCCGGCGGGTGTGTGGAGGGTGCCGTGTACGAGCTGTGCCGGCAGGCGCTGGAGGACGGCGACACCGTCCTGGAGCGCTTCGGCTACAGCGACGAGGACGCCTTCGCCGTCGGCCTGACCTGTGGCGGCGTCATCGACATCCTCGTCACCCCGGTACGGGCGGACGACCCCGCCCGGCCGGTGGTCGAGGCCGCGCTGGCCGCCGCCGCGCGGGGGGAGGCGGCGGCCGTCGCGCGGATCGTCACCGGGCCGGCCGAACTCCTCGGCCGCGTCCTGCTTGTGGACGCCGACGGCGGCTACCGGGGCGGCTTCGGCGCCCACCCCGAGCTGGACCGCACGGTGGCCGCCGAGGCGGGAGCCTTCCTGGACGCGGGCCGCACCGGCACCCTGGAGATCGGAGAGCAGGGCTCTCGCTGCGGAGCGCCGCTCACGGTGCTGGTCGAGTCCTCGGTCCCGGCACCCCGGATGATCGTCTTCGGGGCGATCGACTTCGCGTCGGCGCTGGTCCGCGTCGGCAAGTTCCTCGACTACCGCGTGACGGTGTGCGACGCGCGGCCCGTCTTCGCCACCAAGGCCCGCTTCCCGGAGGCCGACGAGATCGTCGTCGAGTGGCCGCACGAGTACCTGGAGCGGACGCAGGTGGACGGCCGTACCGTCCTGTGCGTCCTCACCCACGACGCCAAGTTCGACATCCCGCTGCTCCGGCTCGCGCTGCGCCTGCCGGTCGCGTACGTCGGCGCGATGGGCTCCCGCCGCACCCACCTGGACCGCAACCAGCGGCTGCGCGAGGTCGGCGTCACCGAACTGGAGCTGGCCCGCCTCAGGTCCCCGATCGGCCTGGACCTCGGCGCCCGTACGCCCGAGGAGACCGCCCTGTCGATCGCGGCCGAGATCGTCGCCAACCGCCGCGGCGGCAGCGGACTCCCCCTGACCGGCGCCCACACCCCGATCCACCACGACACGGCATCGACGCCGCCGCGGCGGATCGGGTCGGTGGCCTGACTCCCCCCGGGGACAGGCCACCCCGCAGGGAGCGGAGCGCCCGGTCCGTTCCCCCGATCGCCGTACCGGCCCGGGCGCCAGGGGACGATGGAAGCGCCTTCACGGGGGTCGTACAGCGTCAAATGACGCATTCGGCGGGGGGAGTTCCGTTCTGATGCGTTCGCGGTGCACGCCGCCTCCCGCTCCGGTGGCCCGAGCGGGGTGCCTCACTCCTCCGCCCAGCGCCGTAACCCCGCCAGATCGAGGACGACGGTGCGGCCCCGCCGGGTGGCCACCAGGCCCTCCTGCTGCATCGCCCGCAGACAGCGCACCACCGACTCCCTGGACGCCCCGGTGGCGGCGGCCAGCTCACGCTGGTTGACCTGGACGGAGACGGCACCCGGCAGGGTCTCCGGCGCGGCCGAGCCGTACTGCACGGCCAGCTTCACCAGCAGCCCGGCGACCCGGGCCCGGGTGGTGCGGGCGCCCTGTTCGGCGCGCAGCCCGTCGGAGTCCCGTAACCGGCCCACGACACTGCGCAGTACGGACAGGCACAGTCCCGGGTCCCGCTCCAGGAGCCGCAGGAAGGCGTCCGCGGCGACCACCACGCCCTCCGAGCGGCGCATCGCGGTGACGGTCGCGCCCCGCGGGCCACCGTCCACGCAGGCGAGTTCACCGAGGAGTTCACCGGGGCCGCGCAGGGCGAGCAGGCTGGTGTAGCCGTTGGCCGAGTCGACGGTCGCCTTCACCAGACCGGCCGTCAGCAGCACGACGGAGTCGGCCTCCTCGCCCTCCCGCATCAGCACCTCGCCGCGGACCCATCCGCGCGGGTGCCCGGCCTCCCGCAACAGCTTTATTTCCCCGGGCGAGAAGAGCGCCACCCCCGTGCCTCCCGGCCGCATCGACCCACGGTGACCGTTCGGCACCGGAGGGCCACTGTCCATCGTGCGGCCGGGATCTGCCAAGGGGTGGCCGCCGACGCCGCGCCTACGCCTTCCTGAGCAGCGCGTTGACCGCCCGACCGAACATCGCCCGGGCCGCCCGGTCCAGCAGCGGGTCGAAGGCCGACGGCAGGCCCCGCACCCGCAGTTCCTCGTGCCAGATCACCCGGGTACGGCCGCCGGGCCCGGGGTGCACCTCCAGTTCGGCCCAGCCGAGCACCACCCGGCCGTGCTTGACCAGGCGGCACCGGCCGGAGCCGCCGTCCTCGGGGGGCTCCCAGACGGTCACCTCCATGGGGTCCTCGAAGGACAGCGGCCCGAGCCCGGAGCGGGCCACGAAGACCGTGCCCTCGTGGGTCGGGGGTTCGGTGAGCACGGTGATGCGGGTCAGCGGGACCGCATCGGCGTGCGCGGACCACTCCGTGAGCCGGCGCCACGCCTCGTCGATCGGCAGCGGGGCCGTGCGTTGGAGAAGGAAGGTGACCACGGAACGATCGTAGGGAATCGGCCAGGCTCCGCGGGTCGCACACCATCTGTTCACAGGACCGACAGAAACGTCCAAGACGGGCCGGAACCGGCCCCGGGCCCGTACGATTCACGCCATGGGCGGGCAAACCGCCTGCCTTCACGGGGAGTTGGCCGACATGCCGTTGAAGACCTATGGCGTACTGATCACCCGGGCCGTCGACGTCCGGCGCGAGGGCGCCGGCGACAGCCCGCACTACCAGATCCACCTCACCGACGACACCGGCGTCCACTACCGGGCCGCCGTCAACGTCCTCTCGCAGCAGAAGCCCGCCGAACTGCTCTATCTCGTCGACGACGACTTCAAGCACCCCCTCACCGCCCGCCTGGAGGGCCTGACGAGCGGCTGGAACACGCTGCCGCCCGGGCCCGGCGGACCCAACCTCGACTTCGTGCGCGGCAACCTCTTCGACCCGGCGAAGATGCGCGTCCTGCCGGCCGACCGCTCCGGGCCCGACAACGACCTGGCCGACCTGCTCGACCACTATGTGCGCCGCGCCGTCGACGACCCCGGCGCCCGGCTGTACCTCTTCGGCGAGCGCTGGGGGCCCGAGACCGGCGTCAAGGACAAGATCTTCGGCTTCCTGCCCGGCAACGGCGTCCACGACATCCATATGAACCAGGGCAACAGCGGCCGCTTCAGCAGCGACGACGGGGTGTGGCAGGACGGCGGGCTGCTGATCCGCCTCCCCGGTGACGGCCAGAGCGAGGAACGGTGGGTCGGGATCTTCCTCGCCTTCCAGAACCAGGCCTGGCACACCGACGACGTCACCGGCCACGCCCTCGACGGCGTCGACACCTCCCGTCCGGCCCCCGGCGACCAGCCGGTCCGGATCCTCGCCGCGCTGGTCAACCCGGTCGGTCCCGCGCCCGAGGCGGAGACCGTCACGCTCCTCAACGCCTCGCCCGCCCCGGTCGACCTCACCGGCTGGCGCCTGCTCGACCGCATCGGTCAGGCCTCCCCGGTCCCGCCCGGCCCCCTCGCCGCCGGCGCCGCTCTCGCGGTGCCGCTGTCCGGCGGTGCCCGACTCGGAAACCACGGCGGCGAGATCACCCTCCTCGACACCGCCGGCCTCAAGGTGCACGGGGTGTCCTACACGGCCGAGCAGGCGGCCCGTGAAGGATGGTGGGTCGTCTTCTGACCGGACCCTGCCCGGGGTGTGCGGAACCCGGCCGGGGTGTGCGGGACCCTGCCGGGGGTGGGCGGCGCCACACACCGCCCCCGCGCCCGGTCCGGTGACGCCCCTAGGGCCGGTACACCTTTCCGGGTTCGGCCTTGCCGGGGGCCAGCAGCTGCGGGACGGTCACGAAGACGTACCCGCGCTCCTTGAGGGCGTCGATGATCCCGGGCACGGCGGGCACGGTGCCCTTGTAGATGTCGTGCAGCAGGATGATCCCGTCCCGGGACACCTGGTCCAGCACCCGCTTCTCTATCAGCGCCGAGTCGGTGGTCAGGTAGTCCTTGGCGGTCACGCTCCACAGCACCTCGGACAGGCCCAGCTCGCGGCAGATCCGGTGCACGTTCGCGTCGGTACGGCCCTGGGGCGGGCGCATCAGCGTGGGCTTGCGCCCGGTGATCCGCTCGATCGCGTCGTCGGTCCGGGTGAGCTCCTCGCGTATCTGCCGGTCGGAGATCTCCGTGAGGATCTTGTGGTCCCAGGTGTGGCTGGCGATCTCGTGGCCCTCCGCGGCCATCCGCCGGACCAGCTCCGGGTACTTCTCGATGTGCCGCTTGCCCAGCAGGAAGAAGGTCGCCGGGACGTGCTTCTCCTTGAGGATGTCGAGCAGCCGGGCCGAGTTCTCGCTGGGCCCCGCGTCGAAGGTGAGCGCGACGCACTTGGCCTGGCGGCAGTCGACGGTCCCGAACCGGGCCTGGCTCGCCTTCACGGCGTGACCGCGGGCGTCGGCGGGCGAGGTCGTGTCGACCTGCGCGCAGCCCGACAGGGCCAGGGCGAGCGAGACGGCGGCGGCGGTGAGCGCCGGTACGCGAAACCCGGGGGACGACCGGAACCTGTAAGGCCGTCTTTCCCTCTTCTTGGTCGGAAGCTTGCTCCAAAGTGGCATGCCGGGACTGTACACACAGTTTATAGAAAATGTGTACGAATATCTCCGGTGGACTCGGCCCTCGACACCTTCGGGTGTGAGCATGGAAGAAGGGGGCCGACCCCGGCCGGAGAGGATCAACCGTGCGCTACCGGGACCGCGCCCAGGCCGGTCGCGAACTCGCGTCCGTACTGGGGAAGTTGCGCGACGAAGGCGGCCTGCCGGACCCGATCGTGCTGGCGCTGCCGCGGGGCGGTGCGGCCGTCGCCGCGGAGGTCGCGCGGGAGCTGTCGGCCCCGCTCGACGTGCTCGTCGTACGCAAGATCGGGGCCCCGCGCCACGAGGAGTTCGGCGTCGGCGCGATCGCCGGGGACGACCCGCCGCTCCTCGACCGGGCGACCCTGGCCCACCTGGGCATGAGCGAGGACTCCCTGGCCCCCGTGGTGGAACGGGAGCGGCAGGAACTGCGCCGCCGTGAGCGCCGCTACCGGCAGGGCCGGCCGGAGCCCGAGCTGCGCGGCCGTACCGTGATCGTCGTCGACGACGGCCTGGCCACCGGCTCCACCGCACGCGCCGCCCTGCGCCACGTGCGACGCCGAGGCCCTGCCCGGACCGTGCTGGCCGTGCCCGTCGGCGCGCCCGACTCCCTCGACGCGCTCGCCGCCGAGGCCGACCTCGTCGTCTGCCCGTACCGGCCGGCCGTGTTCAACGCGGTCGGTCAGTGGTACGACGACTTCGCACAGCTGACGGACGCCGACGTGCTGGACGCGCTGCGCGGCGCCTGACGGGGAGGGGACGCCGTGCCGGAACTGGCCGAGGGTGAGGCGCGTCGGCGGTTCGCCGGGGCGCGGGTGGCGCGGCTCGCCACCGTCGACGAGACCGGCCGCCCGCATCTCGTGCCGGTCGTCTTCGCGCGGCACGGTGCCGACGGAATCGTCACCGCCGTGGACCACAAGCCCAAGACCACGCCCCGGCTCAAGCGGCTGCGCAACATCGCCGCACAGCCGTCCGTGAGCCTGCTCGTGGACGAATACGACGAGAACTGGGACCACTTGTGGTGGGTCCGGGCGGACGGAGACGCGCGGGTGATTCCCGCCGACGCGGCGGTCATCGAGCCGCTGTGCGCGAAATACCCGCAGTACCGGGAACGCCCGCCGGGCGGTCCGGTGATATTCGTGACCGTCTCACGCTGGACCGGGTGGCAGGCGGCCGCCTTTTAGACGCGGAATTTCCGCATGTCAAGTCCCGAGCTGTCGGAACATGACCCTGTCGCGCGTCGCGGGCCTACTGGAAGCACGAGCCCGATTCGCTTCAGGAGGAGAAGGAAATGATCCGCGAAATGCGCAACGCCGTCAGCGGGAATGCCCGTCCCAAGCGTCGTCGGGGTGCGGTGGCCGTCCTGGCCTCCGCGGTGGCGGTCGCCGGTGGTGTGGTCCTGCCGGTCGCGGTGGCCACGGCGGCGCCGATGCCGAAGGCGCCGGTGGCCGGCGCCCACCTGTCCAAGGAGCTCAGGAAGAACTGCGGCAAGAAGCCGCCGGCGCGCCATACGCAGGGCCGCGTGTACTCGTGCTGGGCCAACAACAAGCAGTACCACTGGGACGAGAAGTACCACTGCTACTACTACCTCGTCGACTCGCACCGGTATTACTGGGACTGGGACCGCGACTGCTATTACGTGGTCAAGAACCACCACAAGTACTACTGGGACCACCACCACGACTGCTACTACGTCGTGCACAAGCACCACAAGTACTACTACTGGGATTCGTATCGCCAGTACAACTACTGGGAGCACAACAAGCACGAGAAGCACTGGGACCACTGGAGCAGCGACAGCTGGAAGAAGCCCGAGTGGGTGGAGAAGCACGACAAGGAACCCCCGGACGACAAGGGCAAGAACAGCGAACACGGCCGGCCCCCGGCCAAGGGCCCGGACGGCACGGAGACAACGGGAACCCACGAGAACGACACGGATCAGGGGACCGATCAGGGGACGGACCACGGCACGGATCAGGGCACCGATCACGGTACGGATCAGGGGACGGACCACGGTACGGATCAGGGGACGGATCACGGTACCGATCAGGGGACGGATCACGGCACCGATCAGGGCACCGATCACGGTACGGATCAGGGGACGGATCACGGCACCGATCAAGGGACCGATCACGGTACGGATCAGGGGACGGACCACGGCACCGATCAAGGGACCGATCACGGTACGGACCAGGGGACGGATCACGGCACCGATCAGGGCACCGACCACGATACGGATCAGGGAACCGATCAGGGAACCGATCACGGTACGGATCAGGGCGGGGCCGACCAGCAGGGTGGCACTGACCAGCAGGGCGGGACCGACGAGCAGGGCGGTACCGACCAGCAGGGTGGTACGGATCAGGGTGGTGCGCCGGCTGACGACGGTGGTGCTCCCGCCGATGACGGTGGTGCCGACCAAGGTGGCGCTGCTGACCAGCCTGCCGATCAGGGTGGTACGGATCAGGGTGGTGCGCCGGCTGACGATGGCGGTGCTCCCGTCGATGACGGTGGTGTCGACCAGCCCGCCGACCAGGGCGGGGCCGAGCAGCCCGCCGATCAGGGCAGCGGGGCTGATCAGGGTGGCGGGGCCGATCAGGGTGGGGTTCCTGTTGGTGGGGACCAGGGGGTCGGTGGTGACCCGGCGGCTCTCGTTGGCTGAGGTGGGTGTCTGAGCGGTGGGTGGAGGTCTTCCGGCCTTCGCCCACCGCTCTTTCGCGGGTGCGCCGCCCGCCCAGGCGGGACGCCGCCCCTCTGGATACGATTTGGGAAGGTTTGGCACGCTACGGGGTGGACATGCCATGGCGACGCGCATCGCGGGTTACGAGGTCGAGGGCGAGATCGGGCGGGGCGGAATGGCCGTCGTCTACCGTGCGACGGACCTGCGCCTGGACCGCACCGTCGCCCTGAAGCTGCTCGCCCCGGAGATGGCCCGCAACGACACCTTCCGCCGCCGCTTCACCCACGAGTCGCGGGTGGCGGCCGCCCTCGACCACCCCCACATCGTGCCGATCTTCGAGGCCGGTGAGACGGACGGCGTGCTGTACATCGCGATGCGCTACGTGTCCGGCCCGGATCTGCGCGCGCTGCTGGACAAGGAGGGCGTGCTGCCGGTGGCCACGGCGCTGCGGATCGCCGCCCAGATCGCCTCGGCGCTCGACGCGGCCCATGAGCACGATCTGGTGCACCGGGATGTGAAGCCCGGCAACGTGCTGGTGGCGCGGGGCACGGACAGCGACCACCCGGAGCACGTCTATCTCACGGATTTCGGGCTCACCAAGAAGTCGCTGTCGCTGACGGGGTTCACGACGGTCGGCGAGTTCGTCGGCACGCTCGACTACGTGGCGCCGGAGCAGATCTCGGGCCGCCCGGTGGACGGCCGGTGCGATCTCTACAGTCTCGCCTGCGTGGTCTTCGAGATGCTCGCCGGCGGTCCGCCGTTCGTCCGGGACGAGGACATCGCGCTGCTGTGGGCGCACCAGTACGACCGGCCACCCGCGCTGAGCGAGGTACGGTCCGGGCTGCCGCCGGGGCTGGACGAGGTGTTCGCCAAGGCGCTGGCCAAGGTCCCCGAGGACCGTTTCGGCTCCTGCCTGGAGTTCGTGGGCGCGCTGCGGCTCGCCGCGTACGGCGTCGTACCGGGAGAACCGGCGTCGTCGGACCGTCCCACGGACCGGACCCCCACGGTCCGCCGGGACACCGGCCCCACCCCCGGCTCGCCTGCCCCCGGCCCGCCCGCCTGGGCCCGCCCGATGTTCGGCCCCTAGCCAGCTACGTTTTGTGCGGCCGATCAAGAGCGGAGCCAGCTGACGAGAGCGTCGACTGTGACGGTGCCGAGGAAGATATGGGCGCGCTTGTCATAGCGTGTCGCGACGGCGCGGAAGTGCAGGTCAAGCGCATCGCCCGTGACCGTGTGGTCGCTGAGGACGCGGCACAAAACGCCCGTCGCCTCGGCATCCGCGTCATTGAGGTCGACGGCACGCTCGACGCGGCTGCGGTGGCGGCTGCGGTGGCGGCAGCGGAGGCGTCTCCAAGCGGCCCCGATCTGGGAAGGTCGATGCTCGTGGAGGCGGCCTGAAACTGGCCCACTTGGCCCTCCGCGCTGGTCACTGATGGAGCCGATTCAGGCTGTCCCGGTCCGGACTTCACAAACTCGGGCCTGCTGGAGGCGCCGCGGTGGACCCGGAAGAAGCCGCCGTAGCCACCCGTCCGCTCGCGCCTGTCGCGGTGGCGTGCACATCGTCGCTGCGCCCGATCAGCCCGTGAGGGCCGCTCCGACCGGCTGCTCGGGGCGCCTGTCAGGGGCGGGCGGGAGGCGCCTCCCGCCCGCTCCGCTCGTTGGCTTCGGCGGCCCGGATGTGGTCCCACCACCAGGCGATCGCAGGGAGCTCTGGTGGGTGGGGGCTGTCGTCGGCCGGGTGGTCGCTCCAGTCAACGGTGAACGCGGTGGCGTCGTGGAGCGTCCCTGTTTTCGCGTTCTGGGGGGTTCGGTAGCGGCTGGTTTCCAGAGCCCATTCCATGTGGCCTCGGATGATGTATCCGATGTCGTGGGCGAAGCGGGCGAGGTGGGGGCCGGCGGTGCGGGCCAGATGGTCGCGGATGCGCACGTACAGGGTCATGAGGCGATCGCGCAGGGCGATCGTGTCGGTGACGGCGTGCGGGAGGGAGTAGCCGTTCTCCTTTTGCAGGACGTCGAGAACGTTGAACTCTCCGATGGCGGCTTCGCGGTGGTAGGAGACGATGTCGTTGTCCAGGGCACCGACCAGGGGGACGAGGTCGTTGAGGACCAGGGTGAGCGGGTCGGCGGCTTCCTGGGGTGTGAGCCGGTAGCCGCCGATGAGGGGGTAGAACGGCACCATCCAGCTGCCGGCGCAGTCGTCGCTGCGGGCGAGCAGGTAGTCGTTGAGGCTGGGAATCGCGCGGTTGCGCTGCATGCGGGTCCAGTGGTGGCAGCCGTGGAAGAAGCGGCGCATGCCGTCGGTGACGCGGATGGCCTGGTCGGTGTCGGGGAGTTCGGCGAGGCGGCGGCGCAGGTCCCACAGGGCCTGGCAGTAGGGGTCGCTCTCGTGCGGGCGGATCTCGGGGTGGTCGAGGATCCGGTCCAGGCGCTGGCAGTGTGAGGTCAGCGCGGCGGGGGGCCGCAGGTCCAGGCGTGCGTCGCGTGCGTCGTCCCAGGCGTAGGTCCAGTAGCAGACGTCGGAGAACAAGCTCATGTGCCGGGCCGGGATGCCCTCGTGGAGCGGGATCATCATGGCGGCGACGTGCCCGCTGTTGATCCGGGTGATCCAGGAGCCGGGCGTGCAGATCCCGAAGTCCACCATCCAGCGCACCGAGTCGGCGTCGAGTGTGTCAGCCGGCGGATGGGGTGCGGGGGGCACGGGGCAGTAGAAGGGGCGCTTGTCGATCGCTGGGGAGAGAGGCGGCATGGGTGCCCTTCTGCTCGTCGGCCGGCTGGTGCCCGCCGGGGTAGAACTGCTGGGCCCAGCGGCGGTAGGCCATGATCGGGCCGTCTCCGTCGGCCAGGCGCGGGGTCGGCTGGTAGCGCTTGGTGTGCCAGATCGGGCTGTCGTCGTTCAGCACGAACCCGGCGGCGGTGGTGCGCAGCCCGATGTCGCACAGGGCCCGGGCGGCGGCGTAGGCCAGGGGCCGGCCGAGACGGGGTGGCAGCCATCGCGGGGCGGGCAGGCTCAGGCAGGCGGCGAACCGCAGTTGGATCCGCCAGGGCCCGACAACGGTGGGCATGATCCAGCCGCGCAGGACGGGCCCGGCCTTCAAGGTCATGGATCCGGCCGTGTAGCCCAAGCCGTGAAGTTCGCCGTCGTAGGTCACGGTCATGGCCGCGCGGGGCAGGTGAGGGAGCGGGACGCGCATCGTGAAGTTGAGGCCGAGGACGTGCCCGGTGAAGGTGTAGGGGCGGATCTCCAGGATCGGCGACTTGTGCATGACGGGGAAGTGCCCCTCGTCGACCGTGTTCTCGCCGACCTCCTGGGGATGGCTGGGCATGTCCACGGTGATGTGCACCAGCGGTGAGTACCCGGTCAGATCGACTTCGGGGAGTTCCCACTGCGGTCCGGCGCCGTCGTGGTCGTACCAGGCGAAGATGATGCCGCCGTTGATCTCCCGGACCTCGAGCTGCCGCAGCCGGGCTTTGGGCGGCCGTTTGCCGTACGCGGTCTTCACGCACGTGCCGTCGGGCGCGTAGGAGAACCGGTGGAAGGGGCAGACGAGGTTCTCCCCTTCGACCGTGCCGCCGACTCCCAGGTGGGCGCCCAGGTGCGGGCAGTACGCCTCGGTCGCCCGAAGGAGCCCCTTGCGGGTGCGGTACAGCACGACGTCACTGTCCACGAGCCTGCGGGTGGCGACCTCGCCGGGCCGGACTTCGTCGGAGAAGCCGATGCAGAACCAGCCCGCGGGGTTGGGCAGGGCGGGCGGGAACGCTTCGTCGCCCGCCGTGGGGCGCAGGGCGGGTTTCGTGTACCAGCGCTGTCGCTTGCGACCGAACATCACAGTCCTTTCACGGCGTGTGAATCGGGAGGTTCACTGGCTGCCTGCGTGTACCGGACGCTGAGTTCGTGCCAGCGCTGTTCTCCCGCGATGAACGCCTCCATGGCCTCGACGCAGCGCCGGACGCCCTCCCGGTCCCCTGCCGGAAGGTCTTGCCGGCAGGCTTCAGCGTCGAGTTGCTCCTTGAGAGCGGTGAAGGTCCCGGCGAGTTCCTCGATGCGCGCGGCGACCTGGTGGGCAGCCTGCGCGAGGGGGATCGCCTCCTGCTGGTGGGTGAGGAGCACCAGGTTGTGCCGCAAGTCCCCGGCCGCCAGTTCCTTGGGAACCGATGCCAGGTCATTGACGAGTGAGGTCAGGTCGTTCCACACCTGCCGCATCCGGCGGAAGACCTCGCTTCGGTACAGGCCGTCCGGAACGGCGAAGCCCACGGACAATTCGACCAGGTCGCAGTAGACGTAGCTGCCGACCGTGAGCCGGCGCTGCTCGAAGAAGTCGTCGACCCCGACCTGCCGGGAGTCGCTGTCGTCCTCCTGGGATTCGGCGGCGCAGGCGTGGAGGTAGCCCGCGAGGTTGACCGCGAGATGCCGCCTCCAGTGCGGCGGCATCAGCCTGCCGGTGTCCCGCCACAGATCGGCCAGCGCCCCGGCGAGTGGATCCCGCACCCGCAGCGGCTCATCCCCGCCCACCAGACTCTCCGTCAGGGCGAGCAGCTCCCGCGGGGCCGGCGCGGCCGGCTCGTCGAAGTACCGCTCCACACCGGCGGTCCAGCCGATCCAGCACGTGAGGAGCAGCCCCGTGGACGCCTCCGCGTACGGATACGCGCGGGCACTGACCTCGCCCAGGCCCACCTCGCGCCAGTACGCCTCCGCCTTCCCACCGCTCACCAGTCCCCGCTGGATCGCCCATTCCAGCGCGCCGTCCTCGAACCCCGCGGCGTGCGTACTGCGCAGCGACGGGAACGCAAGGGCCGGGCGCGGGGGATCGTAGGGCGTGGAGAGCGTGCTGAATGTCGTCACTGCCCGTACCTCCGCGATCGGCGGGTATAGCTGAGGAGGGCGGCGTCAAAGTCTGCCCGGGTGAAGTCGGGCCAGTTCACGTCGCAGAAGTAGAACTCGCTGTAAGCGCTCTGCCAGGGCAGGAAACCCGACAGGCGCTGCTCACCCGAGGTCCGGATGATCAGATCCACCGGAGGCTGCCCGGTCAGGGACAGATGGCCGGCTATCTGATCACTGGTGAGGCCGTCCACGATGTCCGCGACCGCCGTCCCCCGGCCGGCGTGCTCGGTCAGCAGCGACCGGACGGCCGAGGTGATGTCCTCACGCCCGTCGTAAGCGACCGCGACGTTGACCGTCATACCGGACACCGCGACGGTGCGTCGCACGGCGTCGCAGATCCTGCCCCGCGCGCCCTGGCCCAGCAGCTCCGTGTTCCCGAACAGGTTCAGCTGCCAGCGCCTGGCATCGGCGAGCTCACACACCACTTCGGTGATCACCTGGACCAGGGCGCGCACATCACCGGGATCGCGCCGCAGATTGTCCGTCGACAGGGGCCACAGCGTGACCACACTCATACCGGCCGCCTCACACCACGTCAGCAGCTCGTGGACGCGGTCACCACCCCGCCGGTAGGCGGCGTCCAGATCGGTGTGATGCGCGCGCGCCCACCGGCGATTGCCGTCCACGATCACGGCGACATGCCGCAGTGCTGCCAGGCCCGGACGCGGCGAAGGAAGGTTCTCTGCAGGAGGCAGGGGCGGGTCGGCGGCAGAGCTGATGGTCATCGCACTACTCCCACAGAGGTGTTGTGCGCGGCCTGGGACGTTCTTCAGGAAAATCTGGGATGAACCTGCATAAATGCCTACGCGCTCGTGCACCGGCTTCGGGCGACTGTGCCTGATCCAGGTGTAACGGTCCGGCCCCCCCGGAACACCCCTTCACCGGGGGCTCACGGATTGACACGATGCATCAGCCTGCCCTGAGCGGGCCCAGG
Source organism: Streptomyces sp. NPDC058683 (assembly GCF_042716195.1). Classification (NCBI taxonomy): domain Bacteria; kingdom Bacillati; phylum Actinomycetota; class Actinomycetes; order Kitasatosporales; family Streptomycetaceae; genus Streptomyces; species Streptomyces sp. NPDC058683. The sequence goes on along the minus strand of NZ_JBHXSK010000012.1, from coordinate 189,596 downwards.
ACCTGCCCTGAGCGCCGTGCACGCCCAGCGCGACAGGCTGGGGCTGGGCCCATCGGCTCCGCGTCACCGGTCCCGAAACCGGGCCCGATTGCAGCAGCTGCTGGACGACGGACGCCGCCGCTGCGGGCCACGGCATCGTCCGCGGCGCCTTCAGCAGGCCCGAGTATGTGAAGTCCGGACCGGGACGGCCTGAATCGGCTCCGTCAGTGACCGGCGCGGAGGGCCAAGTGAGCCAGTTTCAGGCCGCCTTCACGATCGCCAGGACAGAGCCTGGCCTCCCCGGCCCGCCGGAACTCTCACTCCTCCGTGAGGAACTGTTCCGCCCAGACGGTCTTGCCGGTGGTGGCGTGGCGGGTGCCCCAGCGTTGGGTGAGCTGACCGACGAGCAGCAGGCCGCGGCCGCCCTCGTCGTAGGTGTGGGCCCGTCGCATGTGCGGGGCCGTGTTGCTGGAGTCGAAGACCTCGCAGGTGAGGGCGTGGTCGTCGTGGATGAGCCGGAGCCGGACGGGCGGCCGGCCGTACCGGAACGCGTTGGTGACCATCTCGCTGACGATCAGCTCGGTGATGAACGCGGCCTCCTCCAGCCGCCAGGCGATCAGCTGGTCGGTGGCCTGTTTGCGGGCGTCGGCGACGGCGGCGAGGTCGAAGGGCAGTTCCCAGGTGGCGACCCGGTCGGAGTGCAGGGCCCGGGTGCGGGCCACGAGCAGGGCGATGTCGTCGTCGGGGCGGTGGGTGAGCATGGTCGTCAGGACCCGGTCGCAGACGGTTTCCAGGTTCTGCGCGGGCCGGGCGAGCGCGGTGAACATCTTGTCCAGGGCCTCGTCGATGTCGTGGTCGCGGGGTTCGAGCAGGCCGTTGGTGTAGAGGGCGATCAGGCTGCCCTCGGGCAGGTCCGTCTCGAAGGACTCGAAGGGCAGGCCGCCCAGGCCCAGCGGGGGCCCGGCCGGCACGTCGAGGAAGCGGACGGTGCCCGAGGTGACCACGGCGGGCGGCGGGTGTCCGGCCCGGGCGACGGTGAACCGGCGGGTGACCGGGTCGTACACGCCGTACAGGCAGGTGGTGCCGACGCCACCGGCGGTCTCCTCGGCGTTGTCGGCGCCGGCCTCCTCGGCGGAGAGATGGACGACCAGGTCGTCCAGGTGGCTGAGGAGTTCGTCGGGCGGCAGATCGACGTCGGCCAGGGTGCGGACGGCGGTGCGGATCCGGCCCATGGTGGCGGCGGCCCGCACGCCGTGGCCGACCACATCGCCCACGACGAGCGCGACCCGGGTCCCGGACAGCGGGATCACGTCGAACCAGTCGCCGCCCACCCCGGCCTGGCTGACCGAGGGGAGATAGCGGGTGGCGATGTCCAGCGCCGCCTGTTGGGGCAGCGTCTGCGGGAGCAGGCTGCGCTGGAGGGTCATCGTCGTGGTGTGCTGGCGCTGGGCGCGTTCGGTGCCGTGGATGCTGGTGGCCGTGCGGGCCGCCAGCTGCTCGGCCAGCCACAGATCCTCCGGGTCGAACGGCTCGTTGGGCGGGTTCCGCCCGAACAGGGCCACCCCGAACGTGGCGCCGGCCGCCCGGAGCGGCACCGCCATCAGCGAGTGCGCCCCGCTCTCCCGGATCCACGCGGCCGCCTGCGGATCCTCCCGCGTCCAGCGGGTCACGGCCTCGTCGTCGCTCGCGTAGACCGTGCCGCGCCCCTCCGCCAGACACCGGCCCGAGGGCGACCAGGGCGGGCAGCGCAGCACCTCGCCGGAGGGCTGGGGGAGCGGCGGGCCGTGCGGCACCGACCGCACGGCGGCCCGGCGCAGCGCGCGGCCGTCGGCTGCGGCGGCACCGGACCTGGGCGCGTCCAGCAGGTCCACGGCGCAGGCGTCGGCGAAGGCGGGGACGGCGACGTCGGCCAGCTCCCGCGCGGTGCGCTGCACGTCGGAGCTGGTGCCGATGCGCACCCCGGCGTCGCTCAGCAGCAGCATCCGCCGCCGTACCAGCTGCTCGGACGGATCGGAGTGGGCGGTCAGGGCCACCGCCCGCACCCGCCCGTCCGTGTCCGTCAGCGGGGCGAGCCGTCCGTGCCACTCGTGGTCGGGGTCGGCCGGGTCCAGACGCAGGCGGACGTCCTCGGCACCGCCGCCGTCCAGGATCCGCCGTATGGCGGCCTCGGCCTCGGTGGCGCCCTCGTACGGCGCGATGTCGGTCAGCCGCAGCCCGCGCATCGTGCCCTCGGCGAGGGACAGGCCGCGCTGCATCCCGGCGCTGGCCACCACCAGCCGCAGTCCCTCGTCGAAGACCGCGGCGACACAGGGGGACTGGTCGAAGGCCCATTCCCCGAGGGTCCGGTCCGCGGCGTCCGCCGGCGGTCCGGTGACGGCGGACACCACCCGCCACTCCATGCCGCCCGGCCGGTCGCCGGAGGGCCGACGGTGGACCAGTACGTCCCGGTCCAGCCGGTGCCCGTCCCGGTGGCGCAGGGCCGCGGTCCCGCTCCACCGCGGGCCGGCGGCCGCCTCCCGCCAGGCGTCCCCGTCCGGCTCGGCGAGCAGCCGGACGGCGTGCTGCCCCAGGATCTCGGCGGGCGGGTAGCCCAGCAGCAGCCTGGCCCCGTCGCTCCAGCCGGTCACGGCACCCCGCTCGTCGACCGTGACCGCGGCGGTGTACGTTCCCCGCGGTACGGCGTGGGTCCCCGCCCGGTTGCTGGGAGGGGTGGGACGTCGTTCCATCGCCGCTCATCCTTCGCGGAACCTGCACGGCCGGCTCTTCTCCCAGGATGGTCCCGGCCGACACGGAGCACCAATCCGCCGCCCGTACCACCCGGCCGCCATGGTCACGCTCGTCCGGGGTTCCTGTGACACGCCTGTGACGGACGGCGGACAGCGTCATGACGTCGGCTTGTCAGGGTTTTGTAAACGGACAAATCGCCGTTATCGGTCAATCCGGCAAGGGAATCCTCATGAGCTTCGCCGTTGTCACCCAGCACACCGAGACCGCCGCCGTCGCGCTGGCCCCGCGTGAGCGCGAGACGCTGAAGCACATCGCGGCGGGCTGCACATACCTGCAGGCCGCACGCCTGATGGGGCTCTCCCGGCACACCGTCGACGCCTACCTCCGCCGGATCCGCGCCAAGCTCGACATCAACACCACGGCCGAGCTGACCCGGCTGGCCATCTCCCTTGGCCTGTGAGATCCGCCCGGCCGTGACAGCGTGGGAACAACGGCTGGGCACGGTGTCCTGGAGGCGGAGATGACGGTGAACGGGCTCGGACTGGTGGTGCACGGGGGCCGGGCGGAGGCGGTGGACGCCGCCCGGACCGTACGGGCGTGGGCGGCGGAGCACGACGTGCGGTGCACGGACATCGACGTCTGGCACGACGGCGGACGGCACAGCTCCGGGGAGGAGGTCGCGGCCGCGGGCGATCCCGACCTGATCGTCACCCTCGGCGGCGACGGCACCTTCCTGCGCGGCGCCCGGCTCGCCGCCCACCACGACGCCCTGGTCCTCGGCGTCGACCTGGGCCGGGTCGGCTTCCTGACCGAGGTGGCGGCCTGCTCGGTGACGGAGGCGCTGGACGCGATCCGCGAGGACCGGTTCACCGTCGACAGCCGGATGCTGCTCACCATGCGCGCCTCCCGCCGGCTGGAGGTGCCGTCCGACATGGAGGAGCTGATGCGCTACGGCCGCGGGCCGCTGCTGCCGCCGCCCGAGGTGCGCACCGACTGCGAGGAGAACACCGAGTGGGGTGTGCCCCTGCACATCACCGCGGTCAACGACGTCGTCCTGGAGAAGCTGTCCCGGGACCGCCAGGTGTCCGTCGGCGTGTACGTCTCCGGGCGGCTGCTCGCCTCCTACTCCGCCGACGCGCTGCTGGTGGCGACGCCGACCGGCTCGACCGCCTACAGCTTCGCGGCCGGCGGTCCGGTCGTCTCGCCGTGCGCGGACGCGCTCGTCTTCACGCCGGTCGCCCCGCACATGACGTTCAACCGGTCGGTCGTCACCGCCCCGAACGAGCCCGTCGGACTGCGCGTCCTGGAGCGCTCGGGGCAGGCCGCGGTCAGCGTCGACGGACAGGTGCGGGGCGTCCTGGGGCCGGGGGACTGGATCGGTGTGTACGCCGCCCCGGCCCGGCTGCGGGTGGTCCGGCTCGCGCCGACGGACTTCTACGGCCGGCTGCGCGAGCGCATGAACCTCACCGACGCCCCGGCCGCGGTCGCCGACGGCACCCCCACGCCCCTGTGGTCGACGCGGACGCCCCCGCCCGGCGACATGGCCCACCTCTCCCTGCTGCCCGTCAGCCTGCTGGACGCCGAGCCGGAAGAGCCGTGCGTCGAGGTGAAGGAGGGCGAAGTCGCCCCGGCCCCCGGCCGCGGCTGACCCCCGCGCCACCCGCGGCTGACCACCGCGGCCCCGGTGCAGCGTGCGGCTGACCGGGGCGCCGCCCCTCGCGCTGCCCGCGGCTGACTGCCGCGGCCTCAGCGCCGCCCGCGACCGCCCACCGCGCTCCCCCTCGCGCTGCCCGAGGTTGACCCCTGCGGCCCCAGTGGCGCCTAGGGCTGACCACGGCGCCGCCCCGTCCCCCGTGCCTCGGGCGCCGCCCGGCCGCCCGCCCCGGTGTCTCAGGCCGCGCCCCGCCGGGCCGCGCTCGGTGTCATGCCGAACTCCGACCGGAACGCGGTCGCGAACGACGCGTGACTGGCGAAGCCGCAGGAGTACGCGATCTGCGCGATCGAGTACGCCGCCCAGCTCCCGCCGGCCAGCCGGGCCCGCGCCAGGTGCAGCCGTTCCCGGCGGATGAGGTCGCGGGCCGTGGTGCCGGCCTCCCGCAGCACCTGCTGCACATAGCGAACCGACCAGCCGAGCGCCCGGGCGATGGCGACGACGTCCAGGTCCGGTTCACAGGCGTGCTGGCGGACGTGACGGCGGATCGCGGCCTCGACCGTCGCCCGCTGCCCGGCGGGTGCCGTGTCGGTGCCGCCCTCCGCGGCCAGGCACACCAGGTCCAGCAGCCGGTCGCAGGCGATGTCGAAGGTGCTCTCCGAGAGCTGTTCGCGCTCCTCGTGCAGCGTGGTGGTCAACTGCCGGACGATCCGGCCCAGTCCACGGTCCGCACCCAGCATCCGCGGCTCACCGGCCGCGAACGGGCTGCGCGCGGCGACATCCGTGCCGGACATGATGAAGGCGATCGACAGGAAGTCCGCGTCGTGCGCGAACCGCATCGGGCGGTCGATGTCGCACAGCACCATGCTGCCGGGCCGGATCTCCGTGGCCGACGGCCCCTGTTCCACCCAGGCCCTGCCGGCGAGCGGGACCAGGAGTTCGTACGTCCCCCGGGGGTCGGAGCGGATGTGCCGGGTCTCCCGCTGCACCACCTCCCGGCCGCCGGCGCACAGGGCGACGCCGTACGCCGTCGACTGCTGCCACTCCAGGCGGGCGCTCCACGGGGCCTCGTGGTCGGGCACACTGATCCGGCTGGCGCCGTGCAGGGTGGTGAAGAGTTCGTCCCATTCGCCGGCCGAGGTCAGGGTGAGGGCGTCGCTCCAGGAGTACACGCCTCATCGTAAGCTGCCCGGGGCGAGGGCAGTTGGGGCGCGCTTCGGCACCGCCGCGTGACCGGTCTCACACCGCGGCGGCCGAACTCGTGGGCCCGTACGGCGTCTTGTCCATGTTCACCGTTCCCCTGAGTTCGACCGAACGACCCGCGACGCATTGGACACAGCCCCCCCATGACGGTTTCACGACGTTTCCTCGCCCCCGTCGTCCTGCCCGCCGACCCGTCCTGTTCCGTGATCCGGGACGCGGCGGTGGACGTCGGCCCCGACGGACGCATCGCCTACTGCGGTCCGGCCGCCGCCGCGCCGCCGGTCCCGGACGCCCACCCGCGCACCCGCCTGACCGGCATCCTCGCCCCCGGACTCGTCAACACCCATGCGCACTCCCCGATGACCCTGCTGCGGGGACTCGGCGGCGACCTGCCGCTGCTGTCCTGGCTGCAGGACGCCGTCTGGCCGGCCGAGGCCCGTATGCGGGCGCAGGACGCCCACGCGGGCATGCTCCTCGGCTGTGTCGAGATGCTGCGCTACGGCGTGACCACCAGCGCCGAGATGTACGCGCACGCCGAGGCGGTGGCCGACGCGGCGCTGGAGGCCGGGAGCCGGGTCCTGCTGGCGCCCGCCTACTTCGACCGGCCCGGCGACGGCTGGCGCGCCGCCGTCGACGGAACGGGGAAGTGGATCGACGCCGACGGCCTGCGCTTCGGCCCGGGCGAACGGATCGAGCTCTGCTACGGCCCGCACTCCGCCTACACCCTGCCGCCCGAGGCCCTGCACGTGACGGCCGAGGAGTCCGCCCGGCGCGGCGCCCTGGTGCACATCCATGTCGCGGAGACCCTCGCCGAGGACACCGAACAGCGCGCCCGGCACGGTTCCGTCCTGCAACTCCTGCGGGAGACCGGGCTCCTGGACGGGCGGCTGCTCGCGGCCCACGCCGTGCACCTGTCCGACACCGACATACGGCTGCTCGCGGAATCGGGCGCCGGGGTCGCCCACTGTCCGGGTTCCAACGCCAAGCTCGCCTCCGGGACGGCCGCCGTGCACGCCCTGCGCGCCGCGTCCGTCACCGTGGGGCTGGGCACCGACGGGCCTGCGAGCAACGACGACCTCGACCTGTGGGAGGAGGCGCGGCTCGCGATGATGTTCAGCCGCCTCGCCACCGGCGACCCGCTGGCGCTCACCGCCGCGGACGCCTTCCTCATGGCCACCTCGGTGGGCGCCGCCGCCCTGGGCCGCACGGACATCGGCGCCCTGCGGCCCGGGAACTGGGCGGACATGGTCCACATCTCCGTGGACGGACCGCACTTCGCGACCGGCCTGGACGTCGAGGACGGCCGGCTGCTCGCCAACCTCATGTGGGCGGCGGGCTCCCGCGGGGTCCGGGACGTCTGGGTCGCGGGCGAGCCGGTGGTCGAGGAGGGGGAGACGGTCCGCGTCGACCGCGGGGCCGCGCAGCGTGCCGCCGCCGAGGCGGCGGCACGCGTCGTCTAGACGGATCGGGTTCCCTGGCGGGTGCTCGTCACAAAGCCCGTCACCGCCCGGGCGAAGGTCTCCGGCTCCTCGAGGTGGCCGAAGTGCCCGCTGTTCTCCAGGATCAGCAGGTGCGAGCCGGGGATCAGCTCGTGCAGTTCCTCGGCCCAGCGCACTCCGCAGATGAAGTCGTGGCGGCCGGCGAGCACGAGGGCGGGCACGGTGAGCCGGCCGAGGTCGGCGCGGTCGTCGACGGCGACCGGGGAGAGGTCCTCGTCCAGACCGGAGATGTGGGTGGACGCCAGGGCCGCCCGGAGGGGGCCGAACTCCGGCTCCCGGCCCCAGTAGTCGGCGAAGTACGCGGGGAACAGCCCCCGGGCGACCGCGGTGTGCTCGCTGTCGCTGCCGACGGTCGGAATGGCCTGGAAGGCCGCCAGTACCTCGGGGAGCCCGGGGTGGCCGGCGTTCCGCGCGGCGAACGCCTCCATCTGGCGCACGGTCTCGGTGATGTGCTCGCGGCCGGTCACCGGCAGGCTGTCGTAGAGGATCACCCCGGCGAGGCGCTCGGGGTGGTGCAGGGCGTGGTACTGGGCGACGAAGCCGCCGTGCGAGTGGCCCAGCAGGTGCACCCCGGTGACGCCGAGGTGCTCGATCAGCGCGCCGAGGAACCGGCTGTAGCGGGCCCGGCTGTAGCCGTGCGGGTGGGAGGGCAGGCGGTCGGAGCCGCCGCTGCCGACCGGCTCCGGGTAGACGACCGTGAGATGCCGCTCCAGTTCGGGCATCCGCAGGTACTCCCAGGCGATGCCCGGCCCGCCGGAGTGCGCGACGCACACCGGCCCGGTGCCGTGCACGTGGTAGCGCTGCACGAGACCGTCGATCTCGACGGTGTGGGTTCCGGTGGTGAGGGGATCGGTCAGGGACGTGGTCATGGCTTCTCCGTGGTCGGCGGTGCGTGGTGACAACGGCAGGACGCCAGGGCGAAGGAGAAGTTCGAACCGAGTGGTGTGAGGGCGGTCACAGGCCGACGCGTCCGTTGTGTACGAGCGGGTGCGTGGGCCGCGTCGCCTCGGCCGGCCGTGGACCGTGGCCCGGCCCCTGACCGGCGCGCGGGCGCCGGTCAGGGGCGGTCGCGGCGGTGCTCAGTAGCGGCCGCCCACCGTCCGCGCGGCCAGCCCGTCCAGCGTGGCGACCTCCTCGGCGGTCAGCTCGATGCCCGCGGCGGCCACGTTCTGCTCCAGCCACTTCACGCGCTTCGTCCCCGGGATCGGCACCACGGGCACACCGAGCCGCGCGCCGCGCGCGTGCACCCAGGCCAGTGCCAGCTGCGCGGGGGCGACGTCCCGCGCCTGGGCCAGCGCGCGGATGGCGTCCGCGATCGCCTTGTTGTCCGCCGTCTGGAAGCGCGGCAGCCGCCGGCGGGCGTCACCCGCCGGCAGGGCGGTGACGTCGACCGTGCCGGTCAGGAAGCCCCGGCCGAGCGGCGAGTACGCCACCAGCGCCACGCCCAGCTCGCGCAGGGCGTCCCCGACGGTGGTCTCCAGGTCGCGGGACCAGATCGAGTACTCGCTCTGCACGGCCGCGACGGGGTGGACGGCACTGGCGCGCCGCAGCAGTTCGCCGTTCACCTCGGAGAGGCCGATGTGCCCGATCTTGCCCTCCTTCACCAGCTCCGCCATGGCGCCGACGGACTCCTCGATCTCGGCGGTCTCCGGCGGCCGGTGCAGGTAGTAGAGGTCGATGTGGTCGACGCCCAGCCGCAGCAGGGAGGCGTCACAGGCGCGCTTGATGTAGCCCGCCTCGCCGCGCAGGACCCAGCTGTCGCTGCCCGTGCGGTCGATGCCGGTCTTCGTGGCGAGCTGGACCTGGTCGCGCCGGCCGGCGATGGCCCGGCCCACCAGCACCTCGTTGTGCCCGAAGGCGTAGGCGTCGGCGGTGTCGATGAGGGTGACGCCCAGGTCGAGGGCCCGGTGGACGGTGGCGATCGCGTCGTCCCAGCTGGTCGGGCCGTACCCCTCGCTCATGCCCATGCAGCCGAGGCCCTGGGCGGAGGTGGTGAGCCCACCGAGAGAAACCGTGTCCACGGCATGTCTCCGTTCGATGTCGGCGGTGCGTACGATGACAGATACCGGAGGATCCTCCGGTATCAACGACGTTAACGGAGGATCCTCCGGTAAGCAAGTGGGAAGAATGCCGGGTACGGTGACCGGCCTGGAGGGGAGTACCGCATGAACGGACAAGGACCCGCGCGGCCCGTGCGCGCCCACGCCCGCCGCAACCGCGAGAAGCTCGTGGCGGCGGCCCTGGAGGAGTTCACGCGCACCGGCAAGGACGCGCCGCTCGACAGCATCGCCAGGGCGGCCGGCGTCGGCATCGGCACCCTCTACCGGCACTTCCCGACCCGGGACTCCCTCGTCCTGGCCGCCTACGAGCACGAGGTGGACCAGCTGTGCGCCGTCGGGGACGAGCTCCTCGCGGCGCTGCCGCCGGACCGGGCGCTGCGCGAGTTCATGGGCCGGCTGGCGGGCCTGCTGGTGACGAAGCAGCACATGTCCGAGGCGCTGCGCAGCGCCGGACCCGACGGCGGGGAGTCGTACGCGAAGGTCTACGACACGATCGGCACCCTGTTCACGGCGGGCGTCGCCGCCGGGACGCTCCGGTCCGACATGGAGACCGGTGACGTGGTGCGGGCCATGGGCGGCCTGCTGCGCCTGGACGTGGACGGGGACTGGAAGGGACAGGCCGAGCGCCAGATCCGGCTCCTCATGGACGGCCTGTACACAGGCGCTCCGGCCCGCGCCGAGGGGCACGGGCCGGAGCGGTGAGGAACGGAGCCGGTCAGTCCGCGGGGCGTACCGCCGGCATCGCGAGCGCGACCGGCCCGCTCTTGCAGGAGTCGTGGCAGTCCTTCTCCAGGCTGCAGCACAGCGAGCAGATCGCCCCGGAGTGGAACGGGCAGTTGGCCACGTCCGGCCGCTCGAACTCGGTCGTGCACACCGTGCAGGTCAGCAGGGCCGCCGACGGCAGCCCGTCCGCGCCCAGCAGCGGCTCCGCCAGGTCGTCGACGCGGGCGATGTAGTACTTCCCCTTGGTCAGCACCGCGAACAGCGGCGAGAGCACCATCGCCAGGAACAGCGCGATGAACGGCGAGTACGCCTTGCCGTACTCCCCGAAGGCGTGGAAGTAGGCGGCGATCGAGACCGCCGACGCGATCAGCATCGAGCCGAAGCCGACCGGGTTGAAGTTGTACAGATGGGCGCGCTTGAACTCGATGTACGACGGGCTCAGCCCGAGCGGCTTGTTGATGACCAGGTCGGCGACGACCGCGCCGATCCAGGCGATCGCCACGTTGGAGTAGAAGCCGAGGACGGTGTTCAGGAAGCCGAAGACACCGCCCTCCATCAGGGCCAGCGCGATGCCGACGTTGAGGAAGATGTAGACGACGCGGCCGGGGTGACGGTGGGTCAGCCGGGAGAAGAAGTTCGACCAGGACAGCGAACCGGAGTACGCGTTCGTCGAGTTGATCTTCACCTGGGAGAGGATCACGAAGAACGTGGCCAGGCCGAGCGCGACGGGCGCCGCGAAGGTCTTGAAACCGGACACGTACTGCTGGATCGGCTCGTTGGCCTTCGCCAGGCCCACGCTGCCGGCGATGTAGAACGCGAGGAAGGCGCCGCCGATCTGCTTGGCGGCGCCGAGCACCACCCACCCGGGACCGGCGGAGAGCACCGCACCCCACCACTTCCTGCCGTTCTCCGGCGTCTTGTCCGGCATGAACCGCAGATAGTCCACCTGCTCACCGATCTGCGCGATCAGCGACAGCGCCACACCGGCGCCCGCGCCCACCCCGAGCATGCTGATGCTCGACCCGGTGGGCGAGTTGCCCGCGAAGTGCGTGAACTCCGAGAACTTGCCCGGCTCCTGGATCGCGATCGACACGAACGGCGCGACCATCAGCACCAGCCACACCGGCTGCGTCCACACCTGCATCTTCGACAGCGCGGTCATGCCGTAGATGACCAGCGGCAGGATGATGACCGAGCAGATCAGATAGCCGACGGCGAGCGGGATGTGCAGGCCCAGCTCCAGGGCCTGCGCCATGATCGAGCCTTCGAGGGCGAAGAAGATGAAGGTGAAGCTGGCGTAGATGACCGAGGTGAGCGTCGAGCCGAGGTAGCCGAAGCCCGCACCCCGGGTCAACAGGTCCATGTCGATGGAGTACTTGGCCGAGTAGTACGAGATCGGGATGCCGGTGAGGAAGATGACCACCGCCGCGGTCAGGATCGCCACCAGCGCGCTGGAGAACCCGTTGGAGATGGCGATCGAGCCGCCGATCGCGAAGTCCGCGAGATAGGCGATACCGCCGAGCGCCGTGGTGGCCACCACGTACGGGGTCCAGCGGCGGAAGGACTTCGGCGCGTAGCGCAGCGAGTAGTCCTCCAGCGTGTCGTTCTTCGCCCAGTCGTTGTAGGTCCGTTTGCCGTCCGTCCCGCCGTCCGCCACGGCCGGCGGCGCCTCTTTCCCGACGATCTCCGTCACGACTCTGCCCTCTCTCGTCCCCGGTCGTTTGCACGGAAGAGTCGCGGCGCGCTGTTTCCCGAACGTTTCACCTGCTTTAAAAGACAAAGCTTGAATCTTCCCGTGGGAAGTATCGGGTGTGGCCGGGGAGTTGGGATCAGCTGCGGGCTCAGAGCTGGGCGACGATGTGGAAGTCGAAGGCGTTCGCCCGCGCCAGGTACAGCCGTTGCGCGAGATGGTTGCCATGCAGCCGTACGACACCGCGCGGGCCCTCGTACGACACCGAGTCCCGTACCGCGCACATCGTCCGCACATCCAGCGACCGGGCCCGCTCGGCCAGCGCCGCCAGCAGCCGTACCCCTTCGAAGCACGACTCGCCCGGGCTGCCCACGACGGGTGCGTGGACACCGAACCGGGCCGCGTGGCGGGCGCTGAAGTCGAGGCTCTCGGCGGTCGCGAGGGTCTCGAAGAAGCCGGCCGTCGCCCACAGCCCGTCGGTGGCCTCCGCACCCGTGGCCAGCAGGATGTTCTCGTCCATGTGGGTGCTCAGCCTGAGACACCGCTGGTGCAGCCCGTAGCCGGCGAACGCCCGGTTGAAGCGGGCCGCGTCCGCCCCCACCAGCAGCATCAGCACCGCGTCCGCCTCGCACCGCTCGACCCGGCGCAGCACCGGCCCGAACTCCTCCGTCCCGAGCGGCACGAACACCTCGTCCCGCACCCGGCCCCCGCACTCCCGCGCATACGCCCGTACCGTACGGGCGGTCACCCGGGGCCAGACGTAGTCGTTGCCCACCGTGCACCAGCGCCGCACCCCGGCTGCCTCCGCCAGCAGCCGCATCGCGGGCAGCAGTTGGGCGGCATCGGTCTCACCGGTCAGGAAGACGCCGGGAGTCCGCTCGCCGCCCTCGTACTGGGCGGTGTAGACATACGGCACCCGGCCCGCGATCCGGGGCAGCAGCGCCTGCCGTACCGCCGAGGTATGCCAGCCCACCACCCCGTCCACGGCACCCGGCGCGACCAGGGACCCGACCTCGGCCGCCACCCGCCGCGGCGGCGCCCCGCCGTCCACCGTGACCAGCCGGACCTCCCGGCCCAACACACCGCCCGTGGCGTTGAGTTCCTCCGCGGCCAGGCGCGCGGCCGACTCGCACGACGGCCCGAAGACCCCCGCCGGTCCCTGTAACGGCACCACCAGGGCGACGACCAGGGGCGTACCCGAAGGGTCGCTCGGCGGCGCCCTGTGCATCAGGCCACCTCCGTGCGGGCATGGGGAGCGGATTCCGGTCCCGGGCCCCGGCGCCCTCGCGGAGGCTCGTATTCTGCGCGCACACTAGACCTACCGGAAGGACACCGGCAATGCCGTCCGTACCCTCCTCGCCGGACCTCGCCCACCTCCTCAGCCACGCCGAGCGACGCGTCGTGCAACGGCTGGCCGCGGTACTGGCCGAGGAGGACTGCACGGTCGAGGAGTGGCGCGTGCTGTCGATCGTCGGGGACGGCCAGGGGCATCCGATGTCCGAGATCGCCGAGCACGCGCTGATGCCGGCGCCCAGCCTGACCAAGCTCGTCGACCGCATGGTCGCCGACACCCTGGTGTACCGCCGCCCCGATCCGCACGACCGCCGCCGCGTCCTGCTCCACCTCACCCCGCGCGGCGAGGACCTGCACCGGCGCGCCGCCCGCCGGGTCCGCACCGACCAGGCCCGGCTGCTCGCCGAGACGGCCGACGGGGGAGCGCTCGCCCGGCTGCTGCCCCGCCTCACGGCGGCGGCCGACCACCGGCCCACCGCCCCCGACCCCCGGCCCACGGCCGTCCCTCACGCTTCCGCGTAAACCGGTACAGCCGCCGCCGGCGCGCGGGCACGGACAGGCACATTTTCCAGGCAGCCGGGCAGCCCGCGTGGTTCGGCGGCCTCCGGCCGCCGGAGCCTGCCCACGATGGGGAGACGGATCAGCCGGTGGGTGCGTACGCGTGCGCGTTCGCCGCGACGACGTACCGAAAGGAGGAGGCATGGCCTCCACCCAGGTCGATATTCAGGGAATGATCACCGCCCGGGGCGCCTTCCAGGACGCTCTGGAGCACACGACCGGTGCCTACAGCCAGATGGACGGTCAGATCTCGGGTCTGCTCGGCAGCTGGCAGGGCGACGCGTCGAACATCTTCCACCAGGCGATGCAGGAATGGCTGGCCGACTTCGGCAAGGTCAACACCGCCCTGCAGAAGATGCTGGACCAGCTGGTGGCGAACACCAGCCTGTACGACAACGTGCACAGCACCACCACGGACAGTGCCACGTCGGTGCGCAACGCCGTCGGCAACGGGCTGCCGAACTTCACGATCTGACGCGCAAGGGATCCCGGAAAGGAGCACACCACCATGCCTACGTACAGCGTCGACATGCCGCAGGTGGACACCATCGTGGGTGAGATGAACGCCATCACCCAGCGCATCACCCAGACCCTCTCCGAGCTGGAGAGCCAGGCGCAGAGCTCGCTGAGCGAGTGGACCAGCGACGCCCGCAGCGTCTACACCGAGGTCAAGGCGCAGTGGGACGCCGCCGCGGCCGAGATGGCCCGGCTGGCCGGACAGGCCACCTCCACGCTCGGCAACATCAACGGCTACTACAGCGACGGAGAGCGCCGGGGCGTGCAGATCTGGGGGAACTGAGCGTGGATCCCGCCAACCCGGGGCACAGGTCGCCCACCGCGCCTCCGGTCAAGACCACACCCGACCCGTACGCCGGGCCGACCCACATCGATGCCGGACACGGCACCGTGAACCCCGACGCCGGGAAGTTCCAGCCGCCGCCGGTGCCCTCCGGCAGCGGGAGCGGGAGCAAGACCCAGGTCGACACAGCGCCGATGGAGGTCTTCGCCTCCAACATGGAGCAGTTGGTCGACCCGGTCCGCAGGGCCCTCGACCGTCTCGACGGCATCGATGTGCGCGCCGGCGCCTTCTACGACGCCAACGTGATCCGCAAGGACCTGAACGGACCCAACGGGGACGACGGGCTGAAGAAGAAGCTGATGGCCGTCCTGCACGACCTCACCGAAGGCCTCACGGACGTCGCCAAGGGCGTCAGGGATGTCGCCGGCCAGTACGGCAAGGTCCATGACGCCTCCCTCGTCGACGTGAGCGATCTGACGAAGGCCATGCAGCCGGCGCAGGCCGACTTCGACGCGCTGTCCAAGGACAACGGCGGATCGGGCACTCCCAGCTCCACGTCGTCCGGAACGTCCGACAGCGATCCGGACAGCCCCGACAGCAGCAAGGGGAGCTGACCCACCCGTGGGCGGGTCCTCCCCACCCGCCCACGGCAGGGCCTGACAGGACAGGAACGCCATGCCCGACAACAACGACAAGTACAACGGCGGCGGATTCACCCAGGGCAGCGACGGCGCCGTCTACGGGGACAGCGGCAGCACCCCCGGCTCGACGTCGGACTACGACACCTGGGACTGGAAGCAGATCCAGGCCGCCATCGTCGGTATGTCGGCAGGCGTCCACAGCCAGGCCAACGAGGACCACGCATCCGGGGTGGCCTCCCCGCAGTCGCTGCGGGACGCGGCCGACATCCTGGCCGAGGTGCAGGGCGTGCTCGCCACCGTCGCCCAGTCGCTGACCGCCCAGGCCAAGGCCCTGGCAGGGGACAACGGCCCGTGGCAGGGCGCCGCCGCCGACGCGTTCGCCGGGATGATCGACGGCTTCTCCAAGCAGGTGCAGGCCAATGCCGAGGCGCTGGCCGGCGGCTCCACCGGCGCCGACAACGTCCCGCAGCAGGTGGCCGACAACGCGGTGAACCTGGCCAACGCGCAGCACCTGATCCAGGAGATCGACGTCTGGTACGCCAACCAGGCGCGGCAGATGGGCGTTCAGCCGATGAGCAACGGTCTCATCCCGATCAGCAAGAAACCGCAGCTTGTCGAGATGATGACCAACGACATGCGCAAGGTGCTCAAGAGCCTTGCCGGCAACTACCGGGTCACGATCGACAGCATCAAGTCGCCCTCGCCCATCGTCAGTCCCGGCAACAACACGTCCCCCACGGACGGCCTGCCGCAGCCCGACCCCTTGTCGCCGGACGGCCTCCCCGACACCGGTACCGGAACCGGCACGGGCCTCGACACCGGCACGCCGGACCTGGGGACTCCGGACGGCGCCCCGGCGTTCAGCACGGACGCGGCCACGGGACTCGGCACCGACGGCACTCCCACGCCCTTCTCGGGTTCCCTCGATCCCGGCGGCACCGGGGCCCTCGGCACCGACGGTCTGTCGCCGGACAACCTCCTGGCGACACCGTCCGCCTTCCCCGGCGACACCGGTACGGGGGCCGGTGTCGACGGTCTGCCTGGTGACGTCTCCGCTTTCCCGGGTGATACGGGTACGGGGCTCGGTGTCGACGGTCTGCCTGGCGATGTCTCCGCTTTCCCGGGTGATACGGGTACGGGGCTCGGTGTCGACGGTCTGCCCGGTGACGTCTCCGCCTTCCCGGGCGACACCGGTACGGGGACAGGTGTCGACGGTCTGCCCGGCGATGTGTCCGCCTTCCCGGGCGACACGGGCACGGGGCTCATCGCGGACACCGGCACCGGGGCGGGCACCAGCGGCTTCGGGCTGCCGACGGCGACCGCGCTGCCACTGCCAGGGTTCTCCGGTGCCACCGGTACGGGGGACACCTCGCTGCCCAACCCCGGCCTCGCGAACAGCGGTTCCGCGTTCACCGACGACGACCTGCCCACCGGCTTCCCCGGCGACACCGGCCTCGCGGACACCGGCGCCGGCCTCCCCGGTACCGGCGCGCTGGACACCCCATCGACGGCCGACACGCCCTCGGCGTTCCCCGGCGACCTCGGCCTGGAGTCACCCGGTCCCACGGCCGACGGCAGCCTGAACCTGCCCACGTCCACACCGACGGCGTTCCCGGGGGCGACCGACGTGGCGGTCCCGGAGACGGCGTCGGGCGCTGCCGGGCAGGGGTCGGGCACGGGGATGCCGTTCCTGCCGCCGGGCATGGGTGCGCCCGGCGGGGCCGGGGCCGCCTCCGGGCTCCCGGAGCCGAGTGACTCCTCCGGTCTTCTCGACAATGTCGCGGAGCCGTGGACGGGTTCGACGGATACGGATCCTGTCGATGTGCCCACCGTGGACACGGCGGCGCTTCCGGGTGCGGGCCGTCTGGATCTGCCGACGTCGACTCCGGCGGCGTTCCCGGGCGGGACGGGTGTGGGGGTTCCGGACGGGGCCGGGGTGCCGGGCGGCGTGAGCGGTTTCCCCGGCGGGGCGGAGACGGCGTCGGGTGCTGCCGGGCAGGGTGCGGGGATGCCGTTCCTGCCGCCGGGTATGGGTGCGCCCGGGGCGGCGGGGGCTGCCTCCGGGGCTTCGGAGCCGAGCGATTCCTCCGGTCTTCTCGACAATGTCGCGGAGCCGTGGACGGGTTCGGCGGATACGGATCCTGTCGATGTGCCCACCGTGGACACGGCGGCTCTTCCGGGTGCGGGCCGTCTGGATCTGCCGACGTCGACGCCTGCCGCCGGCGAACTGCCGGGCGGCGCGACCGGCTTCCCCGAGGAGCCCGTGACGGGTGCTGCCGGGCAGGGGGTGGGCACGGGGATGCCGTTCCTGCCGCCGGGTATGGGTGCGCCCGGGGCGGCGGGGGCTGCCTCCGGGGCCTCGGAGCCGAGCGATTCCTCCGGGCTTCTCGACGGCAGCAGCAGCCCGTGGGAGGAGACGGGAAATGTGCCGGCGGGTTCCGCCGAGGGGGTCGGCGGGGCGGTCGCGCCGGGTGGGGCCGCTCTGGCCATGGGGGCTCACGCGGACGGCGGTGCGGCCATGCCGTCCGGTCTGCCGGTGGGCGTCCCCGGAACGCCCGTCGCGGCCGCCGCGGGTACGGACGGCCGACGGGGCGCGGAGCCGGAGCCGCGGACCGCGCGGCTGCCGGCGGCGGAAGCCGAGTGGGCCGACACGGCGACGGGCGAATCCCCGCTCGACGCGCAGGAACCGCCGTACCGTGAGGCGGCGCTGCTGGGCGAGGCCGCCCTGGTCGCCGCGGCCGTGATCGGCGGCCTCGCCGGCCGGACACGTGAGGAGGCCCCGCCGGAGCGGGAACCCGCGGCGCCCGGCCCCGAAGGGCCCGGGGCGGCTGCGGAGGCCGAAGAGGACTTCGCCGCGTGGGACCGTACGGACGGCTCCTTCGTCCCGCTGTTGCTGAGCACGGCGGCCGAGGAGGAGGGCGACGGGCCGGCCGCTCGGTTCTCCCGGGAGGACGAGGAGACGTGGACGGGCGTAACGGGCGCGCGATCCGGCGAGCCGGCGCCGTCCGGCCTGGTCACGTGGCAGCCCAGCCGTCAGCAGCCTTCCGGGACGGGAACGCCGGACGGGTTCGGCCTGTCCGCGAGCGGCCTGATGTGCGCCGACGTTCCCTACGACCCGGAACTCGACGAACAGGACGACGACGAGGAGGGCGAGGACGGCGAGCGGAAGCCGGCCGCGGTCAGCGCCGCCGACCTGCTGGTACAGGACCACGGCGCCTGGGGAGAGCCCGACGACACCGACAACGGCTTCCTGTGATGTCCGAGCGTCGGCACGACAAGGCCGTACGGACACATCCGGGAGTACGAACGGGACGACCGGCCGGGACGGGCTGGAAGTCGGGGCGCGGGCTGGTGCTGACTGGATCCGGGTACGGCCGCGACGGGCGGCGCCCTTGACGACGGCCGGGGACGGCCGGGTACGGCGCAGGACGGAGGACGGGCGTTGTCCGGGTACGAGCAGGAGATCGAGCAGTTGCTGGCGGACTACCGCAAGCGGCGGGACGAGGCCGACTCGGTCCGGCGCCGTATCAACGAGGTCACCGGCACCGCGACGGCACCGCGACGGGTCGTGAAGGTCACCGTCAGCGCCCGCGGTGAGGTGACCGACATCGACTTCCCGACCGGCGCGTTCCGGCGGATGACGCCCAAGGAGCTGGCCGATGTCCTCAGGACCACCATCGCCGAGGCACGGGCCGCGGCGCTCACCGAGGTCGACTCCATGATCTTCGACCATGTGCCGCTGGGCCTGTCCCCCTCGGCGCTGCTGTCCGGCACCGCGGACATCGGGGAACTGCTGCCCGCCGAACCGGAGCCGCAGGAAGCCGTTCGGGACTTCCTGAAGCACGGCCTCTTCGAGAGCCGGAAGAACGACTCCTGACAGGTGACGGAACGTCATATCGCCTTCGTGCGGGCGGGTTCGCTGAGTGGAGAGTGATTCGGTATGGGTGAGCGATTCGGTGCGGACACCGACGAGATGGGCAAACAGCTGCCGTATTTCGACGGATTCACGAACGACCTGGACGAGGTCGCCGGGAATTTCGAGAACCTGTCGACGGATCCCGGGATCTGGGGTCTCGATGCCTTCGGAAACCAGTTCGCGGCACAGTTCCTTCCCGCCCTCCGCGGGATCACCGATGTCGTACGAGGGGCGCACGGCCTGAGTCTGGACCTCAGGGCCGGCACCGACGCCATGCACGTGAATCTCGGGAAGCTGGAGGACACCAACACCGAGGCGGCCGACGCACTGCGGCGTGCCAGCGGTACGACGGAGCACCGCCCGCCGTCGGGATCCGGGCCGCACGTATGAGTCTGATGATTCCGCCCGAGCTGGACTGGGTGGCCAAGCTCGCGGTGGGTCAGGACTTCCCGAAGGGGGACGAGGACCGGCTGCACGCGCTGGGCGACGCGGTGGACGCCGCCACGCAGCATCTGACGCGGCTGGTGGGCGTGGTGGACCCGGCGACGGCGGGCGTGCTCGCCGCGGTCGGCGGCCAACTGCACGACGAGTACGAGCAGTTCACGCAGCAGATGGCGACGGTGCTGCCGAACGTGGCGTCGTCGGCCCAGGGCCTGGGCGAACTGGCCCGTGAATCCGCCGTGCAGATGGAGTACGCGAAGTACTCGCTGCTGCTGCAGATCATCTGGCTGGCGTACGCGCTGACCGAGCTGTTCGCGTGGGGCCTGCCGGAGGCGGCGGCCGCGATCGTGAAGGGCGTGCAGGCGATCTGCCGGCAGATCCTGCTGGCCGCCTTGCGGAACGCGGCGATCGGTACCGCGTTCATGGTGGGCTCGGACGCGGCGGTGCAGGTCGTGCAGTTCCTGAAGGGCGACCGCACGCACTGGGATCTGCGCAGCACGCTCCAGGCGGCGGAGGGCGGGGCGATCGGGGGCGCGTTCGCCGGCGTCTTCAGCGAGGTCGGGCAACTGGTCGCGCCGAAGTTCGCGGCGTCGCTGGCGGGACAGCTGACCGTGGGCGCGGCGACCGGGGTGGCCACGACCCTGACGACGGACGCCATCAACGGGTTCGAGGGCAACGGCCTCGCCGCCGGGCTGGCCGCCCTCTCCGGAGCGGTGGGCGGGCTCTACGGGGGGCGCAAGGGCGAGAACGCGGGCGACCTGAAACTCCCGGGCCACTTCGACCTCCCCGATCTGTCGGGGACGGGCGACCTGGCCGGTCCGGGCGCGTTCGGCGACGGGGCGGGGGACGGCTTCGGGGTGCCGACTCCGGAGCAGGCCACCGACGGTGCCTGGCTGCGCGGGCAGTGGGAGACCGCCGGGACCGCCGAGCCCGTCGCCGCGTCCGGCAGTACCGGCGACACCCCGGGCACCGCCACGGCCGACACGGCCGGCCCGGCTCGCGTGGTCACCGAAACGCCCGCCGGGGCAGCGGCCTTCGCCGCGGGCGCCGGTGCCGGTGTGCCGGTGTCGGCCGGTACCTCCGCACTGAGCCGCGGGGCGGTGACGGAGCGGGTCGTCGCGCAGGCGCGGGAGCCTTTCGACACGCGCTTCACGACCTGGGCCCGTGCTCTCCCCGACGCCGGTGCGCGGGAGCACCTGCTGACCGAGCCGGGAGCCGCCGTACGCGTGCACCGGGCCGCATGGCAGGCATTGACCTCGGACGCGCGTACGGCGCTGGAGGGGGCGCCGCTCACCGTGCGCGAAGGGTCCGCCGGGCATGCCCTCACGCACACCGAGACCGCGTTCGGACTCGGTGATCCGGCGGTCGTGCACGGGCTGCTGGACCGCGCGGCGGCCGCCGACATGCGGCAGATCGCCGCCGTACGTGCCTTCGACGGCGCCGTACCCACCGCCGGACACGGCGCGGGAGCCGAAGGCGTCCTGTCGCCGGCCGGGCGGGAGGCCCTGCGGCAGGAGTGGTCGGCGCAGACGCGGGCCGACCACGACGACGTCTTCGGCCGCCTGAGCGTCGACGACCGCACCGCACCAGCGCCAGCATCGGCCGACGCGCTCCGGCCCACCGCGGACACGGTCCCCACCAGCAGCGGCACGACCGGCGGTACGACCGGCGCGGTCACCCATACGGAGACCGGGACCGCAACGGCCGGGGCGGTCCCGGGCGCCACGGCGGAACACCCGACCTCCGGCGCGCACTCCACCGTCGGTGGGCCGGAGCGCACGACTGCGGCGCCGGACCGGGTCGTGGACGAGGCGCGGCCTGTCACGGCCGTCACGGAAGCGGGGCCGGGCGCCGAGACGGGGACCGGCGCGCTCGAGACCGGCCTGCATGCGGCATCCGACCCGCACACGGCATCCGACCCGCATGTGGCATCGACCCCGAACACGGCATCGACCCAGAACCCGGCATCCACTCCGAATGCCGGATCCGGCCCGGTGGCTACGGAGCGTCGTCCCGAGGCCGTGTGGCAGGAGCGGATCGCGACGCGGGTGGCCGAGCTGCCGGCCCGGGTGGACGGCCAGCTCGGCCGTGAACAGGCCGCACGCGCCGCCGTGGCAGCGGTCCAGAATCCGACCGGGGGATCGTGGCACCAGATCCTGCCCACCCTCGGCTCCCACTTCACCGACACCTTCAGGCTGCGCGAACACCCTCTGGAGATCGGCCCGGTCAAGGAGGCCGCGGCCGCGGTGTCCCTGACCGGCGCCCAGCGGCATGCCGAGCGCCCGGACGCCCTCACCCCGTCACCTCCCGCGGGCGAGGCGAATCCCCGCGGAACGGACCTCCGCGAGGCGCAGTATCACGTGGCCAGGGCGGCCGCCCGCGACGCGGCGGTCGGTGACGCCGTCGCCGAAGCCCGGACCGTCACGAGGGAGACCGGCGGTCTTCCGGCCGACCTCGCCCAGCGCCACATCGACGCCCATCGCACGCGCGTGGCCGCCCTGTTCGACACCGCCGTCCCCGGCCGTTCCCCCGTCACGGACACCGCCGCGTCCCGCACCGCGACGAGCCCGGAACCGGGCAGGGCCGCCCCTACGGCGGGTGTCTCCCCGGGCGCCGGCGCGCTGGACGGAGCCACCGCTTCCTGGCACACCCGGCGCGCCGACCTGACCGCACGCCTCCAGGCGGATCTGCGCACCGCGCACAGCTCCCGCGACGAGACGACGGCCACCACCCCGCCCCCCGACCCGGGAGGCACTCCGCCCGTCCCGGGCAGGCCGATCACGGACGCGGTGGGTCCCGCGAACCGGCCGACCGGCGCCGTATCCGGCGAACTGCCCGGCTTCACCACCAGATTGACGCCCCAGGACCACGACCGGGCCACCGCCCACGCGGCCGCGGACGGGACCCCGGCGGTGCCGGCGGGCGACCCCGCCCGCACTGTGGCACGCGGCGCACAGTGGCGTGGATTCCTGGAGCGGCGTGACCGTGAGCTGAACATCCGGCTCGACCTGGAGGCCGGGTTCGAGCGGGTCTCGGGGGACCTGCCCGGCGAGGTGGGCCGGGCCGTCGAGCGTTTCACCGCCGAGGACCTCTTCGGTGGCCGCCATTTGGAGAGCGCGCGTCCGGAGACGTCCGGTACGGCGCGCACGGTGGTCGAGGAGTCCTACCGGGAGCAGGTGCACGACGCCTATCTGCTGCTCGCGGCGGAGGCGGACGGCGGTGTGGTGCCCGAGGCGCGGTGGCAGGCGGTGCATGACGCGCTGCGTGAGCAACTGCCGCTGCACGTCGAGCGGATCGCGACCCGGCAACGCGCCCTGGATCTGTTCGCGGGGGAGTTCGACGGGGCGCTGGCGGACTTCCGCCGGCTCGACGTGTTCGGCGGACGGTATCTCCCCGAGGGCGGAGAGGATGTGGCCGGTCTGCTGCACCGTCGCCCCGCCTCGCTCGCCGACCGGCTGCGGGACCCGGCACCGGACGACGTGCCCGCCACGCTGGCCGACGTCCGGTTGCGGGCCATGGTCGACCACGTCCGGGCCGTGGACGCCGTGTTCGCCGAACGGATCCGGCACGGGATCACCGAGACGGTGCGCACCGCGCTCGGCAGGACCGCGTCCGACGGGACCGCGTCCGGCAGGAGCGCGTCCGGCGGGACCGCGTCCGGCGGGACCGCGTCCGGCGGGACCGCGTCCGACGGGACCGCGTCCGGCGGGGAGCGGACGGGCCCGCAGACCGGCGGTGAGTCCGCCGCGGCTCGCGGCCGGGCGGCCGATCCGTTCGCCGCGGACAGTGTGCGGGAACTGCGCGCGGATCTGGACCGGCGGTTGCGGGAGCTGAGCGACCGGGAGCGGTCGGTCGGCCATGCCCTCCAGGTCATGGACCGCGAACTGGCCGCGCCGGAGGAGGACCTGCGGGGCGAGCACGCGCCGCAGGAGGCGCGGGACTGGGCCCGCCGGTCTTTCCGGGCGGACCTGCGGTCGGCGTTCGCGCGTCTCCATGCCGGGGCCGACGGGCAGGCGGGGGAGCGTGCAGCGGCCTGGGAGGCGCACGTCGAGCAGGCGACCACGAAGGAGGCCCTCGCGGCCCGGGTGGCGTACGCCGAGTACCGCCACCACCGGATGGCCGAAGCGGAGCGCGCCTTCGCGCAGGCGGACGCCGACTTCCGTCGTACCCATACCCTCACCCCCCTCGGCGAGTCCCAGCGCGAGCGGGTCCACGAGGAGTGGACGAAGGTCGCGGAACAGGCCGTCGAGGACCACTGGTTCGGCCACCTCGCCCACCCCGACTTCCGCAGCCCCGCCCCCGGCGAGGCCGCCCGGACCCCGAACCCCCGCCCCTTCGCCGACGCCCTGCCCAGGCTGCGGGCCACCCTCCCGGACAGGTTCACGCACGAGGCGGACCTGGAGCACGTCCTGTCCGAGGCGGGCCGGGACTTCCACACCCTCGTCGGCCACCCCGACAGCAGGTTCAGCCACCGGCACACGGTCCGGGACACCACCGTCGACGCGCTCGGCAAGAAGTTCCGCGAGAGGACCGTCACCGCGTACGACGAGGCCTGGTCGCCGGTCGCACACGACATCACCGCCTGGCTGGCCCACGAGGCCCGCCACGAGAACCTCTTCGCCGAGACCCTGACCGCCCACGCGACAGCCCCCCTCGCCCCCCGCGAACCGGACGCGCCGCCCACCCCGGCGCCCCGCCCGGCCGACCCCGCCCCGGACCCGGCGACCCCGGCCGACGGCCCCCGTGCCGATCACCCGGCGGACGACTCCGGGACCACCGCAGCCGACCGGGTTCAGGAGCGGCTGCCCGAACCGACCCGGTCCGCGGACTCCCCGGTGCGCGACGAGCAGCGGCACAGCACACCGGAGCGGACCCCCGATCCGGCCGCCGACGGGCAACTCCAGCAGCAGACGCTCGCGGAGCGCCCCGAGCGGACCGAACCCGCCGACGCACCACCCGTACAAGCATCCCCGGCGCTGCGGAGCGAGGTCCGTCCCAGCGAGCCCTTGCACTCCGGCCCCCGGTTCGACGCCAGGCGCGTCGAAGGCCGGGACGGTACCGAGCTGACCCGACTGACCGTCAAGGTCGCCTTCGCCGAGACCACGGCCGACACCGCTGCGGCCGGCGTCCTGGAGCGGACCCGCACGGGCGTGAGCCGCCTGTTCCACGGCCCGGGCCTGTACTCCCACGGGGGACGCCTGCGCATCACCGTGCAGCAGGTGCAGCCGGACCAGAGCCCGCACCTGACGGTCGGCCTGGCCGGCCACGACGACGGGGCCACGGACCTGTCCACGGACCGGGCCACGGACCTGTCTACGGACCTGTCCACGTGGCCGCAGAACGCCGAACCCGAGCACTACGCCCGTCTGATCGGCCTCCACACGGGCCTGCTGCACCCGTTCACGTCCGAGCCGGCGGACGCGTCGTCACTCAGTGGCCCGCCGGTGGTCCCGGTGGGCTGGCAGACGTTCGAGCGGCAGTCGCTCGCGCCGGTCACCGACCACCCCTTCCTGATCGACCACACCGTCACCCACGACGGCACTCCGGCCGTCCACGTGCACCTCAAGGTGGAAGTCCCGGACGTCACCCGGCAGCTCCCCCCGGCCCGCGACGCCCTCCTCGCCCGCGTCCGCGATTCCGTGACCGCCGGTATCGGCCCCCTGGTCGACACCCTGGCGGCAGGACATACGACCGGCCTCTCCGTGGACTTCGTACGCCCCGGCCGCGGCGCCCTGATCAAGCTCGCCGACGATCCGGCCACCGGTGGCCGGCACCTGCACGTGCCCGTGGAGGAACTGACCTCCCGGCTCGCCGCGGCCCTCGAC
Source organism: Streptomyces sp. NPDC058683 (assembly GCF_042716195.1). NCBI lineage: Bacteria > Bacillati > Actinomycetota > Actinomycetes > Kitasatosporales > Streptomycetaceae > Streptomyces > Streptomyces sp. NPDC058683. The sequence continues at coordinate 164,591 of NZ_JBHXSK010000012.1, read as the reverse complement.
GGCATCGGCGGCGACGGTTCCGACAGGCTCTCCGCGGCGGCCCGTGACGACGGCACGCTCCTCGACGAGGACACGACCGGCGAGACCGGCACCCTCGTCGGCACCGACCCGCACGCGGAGGGCAAGGGCCTGGAGAGGCCCTTCGCAGAAACCCCGAAGCCGGCTGCCGACATCACGGCCTGGCTGAGGGGTGTGACAGGCGCACACCGCGAGGCGACGGCGCTGTTCGACCCTGCCGGCGTCTCGGCCGACAAGTCCCTTGTGAAGATGTCGTCCGAGCCGCCTCAGGTCCGGCGCAGGGAGATGACGGACGAGGATTTCGAGCGGTACTTCGGATCGCGTCGTACGAGTCCTGGCGCGGTTCCCGGCGGAGCCCCAGGATTCCGGCTCTGGAAAAAGAAGAAGTCGTCCGCGACAGGGGCCGAAAACAATACCGGGCAGGCTTTCGCCGCGGCGCCGGGGCCCAGCCGGCTTCCGTACGGTGGCGCGCCCGGCCGGAACAGTTCAGGGCAGGCGAGTGCTGCTGCGCCGCCGGTTCCCGTGCAGGCGGCACCGGTGCATGTGCCGCCCGCCGTCGAGGGGTATGCGGGAGCTCTGGGTTTTGAAGCCGAGCTGCATGACTATCTGGTAAGTATTCCGCCGGGGGACAGCGAGGGAAATTACCCTGTTGCTGTTGAGTCGCCGAATCTGACGATCACCTTCGACTCCGCCAATGGCGTCGTCCTGGAGGTGGTGAGCAAGCCGGCGCGCGTGCTCGACGGGGGATCGTCCGACGGCCGTGCCGACAGGCGGCAGGTCATGGCGGAGTTCGCCGACGTCATGCGGCGGCTGGGCCAGGCGCGTTCCAACCAGCCGCTGGGAAGCATCTTTCCTGAGCGCGCCGGTTACAGCGTCGACCCTCTGGCCGCTGAATTCCCCGTTCGGCGCAGATCTGGGGGAGGGGGAGCGGAGCGTCTCTTCCTGCACTACACGGTCGGGGTGCCCATCGGCGGTCTCGCCGAGTTCATCAGGCACGCCGGCAGCCATGTCCGACAGGACTCCTTCGTCAACCAGGCGGCGCGGCGGCATGCCGACGACGCCCTGGAATTCGGGCGCCAGGGCGCCGAGCGGTTCCGGCAGTGGAGGGCGACGGCGTCGCACTTCGCCCGTTACGGCCACGGTGACGACGTACGGGAGATCGAAGGTTTCCTTGCGCTCACCTATACACAGGTGGCCGCCGTGGCCCAGTACGCTCTGACCCGGCAATCTCTTCTGAAGAACTTCAGTATCGTGTCGTCACGCGAATCACTCGCCGGGATGCGTGCGGAACTCAGCGAGCCGGTTCGGGGGTTCCTACAGGCGGATGCCGGTTATCTGCGTCAGTCCTTCCAGGCGACATTCAGCAGTCACGCTCGTGCCACCACCTCGTTCGAAGGTGGTCGTGTTCTCGACAGTCTCCTGCCCCTGCGCTGGGCCCGTGACACGGAGAGAGTCCATGCCCGGATCGGCGACTACCTCGACAACGCGTTGCTCGCCAACCCCGCGCGCACTCTGCGGCAGCGCGAGGTCATGGGGATCAGAAGCGACTTCACCGAACTCGACCACAACCGTCATGGCGGCGCTCCGCTGATCCAGCCGTCCGTGGCGCGGCTCGAACTGCGGTCCCACGGAGCACGGGACGCGACGACGGCGGACCTCACGGCCAACGTCGACGACCTCGCACGGACCTCGCTCCGCTTGTACAACGACGCTCGTGGACGTCGTGGACTGCCACCGGTCGGCCGCCCTGTCGCGGTCCCACCGGCATACGGAGCACAGACGGGTGCCATGACGCAGTCGGCCGTACCCCGGCCGCCGAGCAGATCAACCCGTCTCCGCGGGCCCTACGGCGGTGTGCTCGGAGCCTGGCCGCCGGCGCACTCAGCCGCCGTCGGTGACCGTCCGGTCGCGGGGCACACGTCCACCGCCGGTCCGTCGCGCGTGGGTCTCGACGGGCCGCGGCCGGGTATCCCGTCCACCCCGCGCGCCGCGCAGGAAGCCCACCTCACCGAAGTCGTAAGTGATCGGGGAGGGACGGGCGCGGACGACCTGACCGCCTATCTGACACCGGCCAGCGGGATCCTCCAACAACACGCGCCCTTCCCCCCGGTGATCGGCAACCTGCCCGGCGAGAAGGCCGCACGTGCGGAACACCGCGCGGCCGCCAAGCGCGTCGCCGAGGCCCTGCGCGACGGCGGACCCGAAGCGGCCGATCGAGTCGCCCGCGGCATTGCCGAGCAGCGCAAGGCAGCCGATCCCGGTGCGAAGACACCTCAGCGGGTGACCGGCGAGGTCCCGGGCGACGACGGCGCCAGGGCCGGTCTGTTCGCGGGTTCGCCCGCCTCACGGCGGAACGACGAGCGGCGGCCCGGGCCGTCCACACCGTACAGTTCCGCGGGCCAGCGATCGGCGACGCGCGGCGGCGCCCCCGGGCCGGTGGCCGGTCCCTCCCAGAGCCATGGCGGGGCGGCCGCGGTCTACCAGAGCGCCGAGGAGCTCACCGCCGATCTGCAACGGGCGCTGGTTCCCGTCACCGTGCCCCAGTTCCTGCCGCCCGGGCCCCTGGGCCCCGACCTGTTCGGTCTGCGGCGAGCGCCCGGCGTTCCGGCCGTGCTGCGCGACCAGGCGGGTGTCCCGTACGACTACTCGGGGCTGTCCGCCGACGCGAAGGTGGAGTTCCTGCGGCGCGTGGACATGGCCGCGCAGAGCTCGAACCAGGTCATGGACCCACGGGGATGGCAAGTACCGCAGCGCCGGTTCAGCCACTCCCGCGCGCTGTTCACCACGCAGTGGCACTCCGGTTCCGCGCGCCGACGCGTCGATCCGCTGCCGTTCACCACGCTGGAGATGCCCCGGCTGGTGCACGCCATCTGGCTGGGCGGTCCGCTCAACACAGCCGACGCCCCGCGGTTCTGGGAGCGGTACGGCAACGACGCGAGGCGTTTCGGCAACGAGGCGACCTTCGTGCTGTGGACCGACGTACCGCGTGCGGAGATCGGAAACGCCCTGGCGGGGCACCGGGGGCCCGCCGGCACCCGGGCCGCCAAGGTCTTCGACCTCGTCCAGTGGGCGGGACGCGCCGGCATTCGTCTCCTCAACGTCGACGAGGTGTTCAACGACAACCGTCCGATGCGGCTCAACGACGCGTTCCGCACCGAGCTGGCGAAGCGGACCGGGCCGGGCTGGGCCGCCGCGAGCGATCTGCTGCGGGTGGCGGTCGTCAAGGAGTTCGGCGGCCTCTACAGCGACGGCGACCATGTGATCGACAGCCTGGCCGACCTGCACGACATCGGCCAGGGGAATCGCCCCGACACCTACGCGGTCTACTCCCAGTTCGTTCCGCAGACCCAGAACTACGACATCGCGAACGGGGTCCTGCTCGCGCCGGCCGGCCATCCGGTCCTGACGATGCTGGAGGACACCCACCTGCGGAACTACGAGAAGACCCAGCGGCAGCTGTACCAGCCCTTCAGCAACGCCATTCAGGCCGGCCGGGTCGACATGAGCACACATCGCTATTCCGTCATGTTCCGGACGGGGCCCAACACCTTCACCGACCTGTTCGTCGATCTCGGCTATGTCAACACCGTCCGGGTTCCCTCCGTCCAGCACATCACGATGAGTTTCGAGGGCAGCTGGCGGGCGGCCGTGCCCCCCGTGAGCGTCGCCGAGAACTGGCCGAAGGACCGCACCCGGGCTCTTGCCAAGAGCCTCGTCCACACCGCGGTCCGGGGCCTGTACAACCGCGACGGCGACCTGCACCTCACCCAACTGGACAAGGCGATCCGGAAATCGGGGCACCCCGACCGGGATCTGCTGTGGCGGAGCGTCTTCCAGTTCCTGCAGTCCCGGAACGACCTGGCGAGCCGGGTCAGAACCGTGACCCCCACGTCCTGGGACGACAACACCAGTCGCTGGGAACCGGTGGTACTGCCCCCGGACATCGCCGCCACGATCCAGTACGCGCAGGCACCGCCGGACGTGTGGCTCGCCGAGTACTCCTACCGGGCGAGGCTGTGGCAGCCCGGCCTGGCCGGCGGTGCACCGGCCACCGGTCGTGGCCCGGACTTCGAGCAGGATCCCGCGTCGGCAGGCCCTTCCCCCCGCGCACAGAAGGCGCGCCAGGAAGAACCGGCGCACCAGGATCCGCCGGCCGAGGCAGGCCCCGAGACCCTCGGCGCCCTCGCGGAGGCCGACACGTCGCCGGACCTCGCGGACCGCTTCGACGCGCTCGTGGAGGCCCTGGTGAGGGAGCGTGGCAGTGCGATACGGGAGGCCGTGGCGGCGAACCGCCACGACCGGCGCGACGCACGGGTCCTGATCGGGAACGGCATCGAGACCGTGCTCGCGCGTCAGCGGCGGGCTCTGCGGCTGCTCACGGCGGCCGAGGAGCGGGAGCCCGGGGAGGCGCGTCACCGGGAGCTCCTCGACCGGCTGAACGCCCTCCACACGGCTTTCGAGACCAGCGTGACGGCACCGGCTGCCACGAGCTCTCGCGAGGACCCCGCCGGTGCGCAGACCACGGACGGCGACGTCATCGAGCAGACCGTCCGGCCCCCCTGGTACACCGCCCACGGCATGCTCGGAGTGCACACCCTCCGGGATGCCGTCGGCTGGTCACGCGACGAGGCGAACGGCCATGCCCGCGAGATCGCGGCGCGGCTCGCCGACCGGGAACTCGCCCGGGCCGTCGAACCGCACATCGCCGAACTGCTCACCGCGGAGGGGCCCGCCGCGTGGCACTCCCTGCTGGCCGGCGGACGGATGGTGCCGCTGGACGGGCGGGTGGTGTGGCTGCGGCCGGTGCTGCACAACTTCAGGGCGTCCGAGGCACCGGCGGCGGCCGACGCGGTCCGCGACTACGAGGTGCGGTACGCCGCCACCTCCGTCCAGAACGCCGAGACCCGCGCGACCACCCGGGCCGCGGACACGCTGCTGTTCGCCGCCCTGAACCTCAAGACGGCGGTGGCCTCGGCGTTCGTGGGGACGCCGGTGATCACCGGCCAGGCGGAACGGATCACGAACACCAAGGTCAAGCAGGACGTCGTCAGCGGGCGCAAGGTGTTCGTGGCGGACGTCAACGCGTTCGACGCGGATCTCCGGGTCGAGATCTTCGCCGACGGGCAGCGGAGCGACCCCGAGCACCCGTACTCCGTACCCCGGGCCATGACCGTGGAGTTCCCGGACGCCTACTCACAGCCCGACGAACCCGTGGTCGCGCCGGGCGGGGAACCCGTCGCGACCACGGCGGACGCGACGGCGACGACGAACGGCCCGCAGGCCGCCCGCGGCCCACGCCCCAGGCCGGCCGGCGAGGTGGTCAACGCCCTCGACACCGCGCCCGTCGTCGCCGCGCTGCAGCAGGCGCTGCGCGCGCAGGAGCTGAACCCCCGGGTCACCGCGGAGGTGGTCCGCGAGGCCACCAAGCTGCTGAACGAGTCCACACTGCTCGACCGCAGCCGGTGGTCGTTCACCAGCGGCGACCCGAGCAACCCCATCGTGAGGGGCCTGGACCTGCCCGGCCTGCACGGCTTCGACGGCCATTTCCGGCTCCGTACCGACATCGTCGGCCTCCAGCTGATCGGGTTCGCCCCGTCCAGGACCCGGCAGGACCTCGGAGTCGGCCTCTCCCGGCTCGACGGGCACGGCGGCAAGAGCGCGATCAGCTACAGCGTGCTCGCCAACGTCAGCGGACTGAACGTGCCGACCCTGTCCGAACGGGTCCGCGCCTTCGCGCCGCTGGCGGGACTCGGCCTCGGCACGGGCCGGAAGTGGAGCCATACGCTCACCTCGCAGCCCCTCTCCCACGCCATCCTCAACACCGACACGATGCAGGCCCGGTACCGGGCCCGGGTGCGGGTCAACGTCGAGTGGACGAGCCGCAGCCACCCGCGGCTGGGCACGGTCGACGCGCTCACCGACGCGGACATCAGCGTGCCCTGGCGCGACGGCGCGGGCGCCCGGGAGTTCGAGGAGCACGTCCTCGGCGGGGTGCACAGCCCCGCCGTACGGGACGCGGGACCCGTCGTGGAGCGCGGCCCGGTCGCCGCGCAGCCGCATGTGCGGGCGCTGCTGCGGGAGGCGGGGATCGCCCCCCGCCGCACCGAGGTCCGCCCCGCACGTCTGGACACCCCGGCCGAGGAACAGGTCCGCCGGGCCAGGGCCCTGCCGGCCGCCGAACCGCCCGCCCTGGCGCGGCGGCACGGCATCGGCTACGCCGTCGCCGCCGCCCTGCCCGGTGCCGCGCTGGTCGAGGAGCACTTCCGGTCGGCGCTGCGGGACCTGGCCGGCCGGGACCGCGGTGTCTCCTGGGCACTGGTCGACCGGCAGCTGTCGTCGTACTTCGGCCAGCCGGCGCTGGAGGGCGAACTGCACAATCTGCTGGCCGGGGTGGCGCACACGATCCACGCCGGCGACCGCCGGCTGAGGCTTTCCGTCCGGGCCCATCTGCTCGATCACCGGGGCACGGTGTCCTATCCGATGACCGTCAACAACCGGGCGGCCGTCGGCGAGACGCTGGCCGCGCACGTCGACACCACCCGCACCGTCTCCGGCGGCCTCGGTGCGGCCGTGCGGTTCAAGGTCAGCTCCGCGGCCCGGCTGCAACTCGGCGGCCTGCGCTTCCGGCTGCGTGCCGACACGGGCCGTGCCGAGGGTTTCACGGACGTCGCCAAGAGCTACCGGCGCATGGAGAACGTCAACGACGTCGACGAGCACCGCTACGACGTCGTCTACGAGTTGTCCCTCGTACCCGAGAACCGGCCGCGGGAGGCGTCGCGCTGGTGGATCGACGAGCCGGGGCTGCTGGCGCAGATCGTGGTGCCGCAGGAACACGCCCCGCGGGAGCATCCCGCCCCCGAGGACCTGCTGGACGCCGGGAAGGTCGCGTTCTCCAGGGGCTGGCCCGGCGAGCGCGAGGCCCGGTTCGACTTCGGCCGGGGATCCGCGGGCCTGTACCCGGCGTTCCCGTACAGCCCCGCCCTCGAAGCCCTGGCCGCCGACCTGTTCTCCCGGGTGCACGGGCTGCCGCGAAGCCGCCCCGGACGGGAAACGCTGCTGCCCGAGGCCCTGTCGGCGGCGACCCGGCCCGGCGACCTGGCGGCGTACTTCGGCCAGCTCGTCGAAGCGACGGGCCGGGTCGTGCGGCTGCCGGACGTGAACGGCTGGCACTCGACCATGAAGCTGCGGCTGCGCGGCTACCGGCCGCGCCGCGCTCCCGAGGCGGCCGGTGCCGGCCCCACCGAGATCGAGCAGTACGCCCAGGCGGTCGCCCGCCGCTCCGAGCGGCGGAACCTGGGAGTGTCGCTGACCTTCCAGGCCGGGCTCGGGCCACAGATCCGATTCGGCTCCGACCTCGGCAACGACGCGGAACTCGCCGACGCACACGGCGAGGAGCACCTCGACGCCCACCGCCCCGGTGGGCGGGTCGTCGCGTCCGCGCACGCGGAGATCGGCTGGCAGCCCTACAGCCGGGCGCGCGAGCGGGACAGGGGCGCGATCGAGGTCACCCGGGCGACCTACGCCGACTCGGTCGCCTTCCGGGCGGACGCCGCCTACGAGGTGACGGTGACCCGGTGGAAGCCGGGCCGGGACCCGCAGTCGGTGACGCGCCATCTGCGGGTCACCGACGGCATGGAGCTGCTGGCCCCGACGCGCAGGGTCGAGGACATCCTGCCCGAGGCAGGCCCCACACCCCTTCCCGAACCGGCTCCCGCACCGCACCCCCCGGCCGCCGGCCCGGCCGTCGCCGGGAGCGGCCCTACCGGCGAGGTCACCCGGGGCTACCTGGGCGGCCGGCTCCTGCCCGCCGCGTCCCATCCGGAGCTGCTCGACGCGGACTCCGTCCTGCCCTACCTAGTCGAGCGCCTCGCCGGCCGGGGCGTCCTGCGGGCCGGCGCGGCCGACAGGGGGACTCCGCTGTGGCGGTCCCTCCAGGCGGCGTTCCGCTCCGAGTCGCTCACCACGCAGTGGGCCGCGCTCACCGACGGCGGCGTACGGCGGTGGTTCCCCGTCGACGCCGCGGAATCCTCCGCGCTCTCGGGCTTCGCCGGCACCAGCCACTACCTGTGGGTGAACGTCGAGGTGACGGACATGGCGGCCGCCCACGCGCACCGCCACCGCGACGGGGTCAGGCTCACCCTGCGCGGCGAGTCCGTCACCGACGAGACGAACGTCCGCGGCCGGGGCACCTCCCACGGCTTCGGCGTGGAGGCCGAGGCGCGCGGGGGCGAGCGGGTCCCGGAGAACGACCGGCAGGCCCACGGCGCGCTGGGCGTCACCGCCGGGCTGGTCGGCCGGGACATCCGCACGGTCACGGTCGTGCACAAGGACGTCGACATCTACCGGGCCGACACCCGGGACTCCTCGGAGGAGTTCACCCACCGGCTCGGCTTCCGGGTGCGGATGGGTGTCACCACGCAGCTGCCGGAGGTCCTGGGCTCCGTCGGCCGGACACTGGCGGGTGCCACCGCACTGATCGCCCGCCCGTTCGGCGCCCGGCACCTGGTGGAGAACGCCTGGTACCGCCACCAGCCGTGGAGCTGGCAGCACAGCAGCGACGGCACCCCGCTCGGCGGCGAGGTACGGCTGCTGGTCCCGTCCCATCTGACGGTCGCCACGGACGTGCCCGCCGCCGGATCTCCGCTCGCCCGGGTGCCGGTCGGAACCCCGCGCTGGAGCGGCCCCGACGGCACGACGGCCCGGCCCGGACCGGAGCCGCGCCGGATCGCGGACCTCCTGGCGGAACTCCACCCGTGGGACGTGCCGGCCGCCCGGGCGGTGCGCGAGTGGGCCAAGGTGGCCGGCACACCGAGCCGGAAACAGCCCGACCTGGAAGCCGCCGGTACCCGTGACGTTCCGGCCGTCGGCCTCCTCACCCGGCACGGACTCCGCTACCACCAGGAGACCGCCCATTCCGCGATCCGCGCCCGGATCTCCCGCCTCCTCGCCCACGACTACCAGGTCGACGTCGCCGGCCGGACGGTCACCGTCGGCTTCGAGCTGACCTCCGCACAGCGGCTGCACCCCGACGGCCAGGACGTGCCCTTCAAGGCCCGGCGCTACCAGCCGGGCGGCAGGACCGAACACGTGGGCGCCGAGCGGGACGCGGGCAGGTATGCGGGCCTCATTCCCGAAGGCGGGGGCAGCGGGGGCGGCGCGGTCGCGCTGATGGGGCGCGAGATCCTCGAAGCCGGCCGGGAGCGGGGCAACGGGATCGCCGGCGGCGTCTCGGAAACGGTGGAGCACAACCGCGCCGGCACCCGGTCGTACGCCTACTACCGCTTCGGTGTCGACGTCGTCATGCGGGGCCCCGGGGGGCGGGAGCTGCGCGTCCACGTACCCGACGGCCTGACCGGGATGCTGCCGGTCACCGACGGCCGGCTCGCGGCCGCACTCGTGGCGGACCTCGGCCACCTCTTCGCTGGGCCGGCGCCGGTCGAGCCTCCCACCCCGGACCCGGACCAGCTGCTCCTCGACGCGACCAACGCCGAGCTGCGGAGGCTGAAGTGGCCCGGCGGAGCCACCGATCTCGACACCGTGCTCACGTACCGCAGCACGTACACGTCCGCCCAACTGCTGCACCAGCCCGTGCGCCACATCGGCGAACGGATCGCCCGCACCATCGCCAACCGCGGCGAGAGCGTCGGACTGGCCGGGAGCTCGCCCGCCTCGCGGCGCAATGACGAGGGCGGGTCGCAGCGCCGGTCCGGGCCGTCCACACCGTACGGTGCCTCGGGCCATCGGTCGGCGAGCCGGGCGGGGACCCCCGGGCCGGTGGCCGGTCCCGCCCGGCGTGACGGCGGTGCGGCGGGGTACCGGAGCGCCGGTGACCTCGTCGCCGATCTGGGCCGGGTGGCGGTCCTTCCCGCGGCGGGCCCGTTCCAGGAGCACGGAGCCCTGGGGCCCGACCTGTTCGGTCTGCGGCAGGCGCCCGCCGTTCCGGCCGTACTGAGGAACCCGCAGGGCATCCCGTACGACTACTCGCGGCTGTCCGCCGACCTGAAGGTGGAGTTCCTGCGGCGGGTGAACATGCTCGCGCGGACGCCCGGCCAGGGCATGGACCCGCTCGGATGGGGCGTGACACAGGGGCAGTTCAGTTACTCCCGCCGGTTGGCCGGCCGGGAGTGGCACTTCGGTCCCTCTGCCCGGCGCCGTGAGCTGCTGGCCTCCGACACACTGGAGATGCCCCGGCTGGTCCACGCCATCTGGCTGGGCGGTGCGCTCAACCCGGCCGACGCCCCACAGTTCTGGGAGCGGTTCTACGGCGACGCACGCCGCTTCGGCAACGAGGCGACCTTCGTGCTGTGGACCGACGTACCGCGTGCGGAGATCCGGGACGTCCTGGCAGGAGTGGGGCAGGGGGCGCCCGCCGGCACGCGGGCCGCCAGGGTCGGGGACCTCGTCAGATGGGCGCAGGACTCCGGTATCCGCCTCGTGAACGTCGACGAGGTGTTCAACAGGAATCGCCCGATGCGGCTCAACGACGCGTTCCGGACCGAGCTCGCGAAGCAGACCGGGCCGGGCTGGGCCGCCGCGAGCGACCTGCTGCGGGTGGCGGTCGTCAAGGAGTTCGGCGGCCTGTACAACGACGGCGACCAGGTGATCGACAGCCTGGCGGACCTGCGCGCCATCGGCCAGGGAATCCGCCAGGAAACCTACGCGATCTACGCCGAACGCAATCCGCGAACCGGTCAGGTCAACATCGCGAACGGAGTCGTCCTCGCGTCGGCCGGCCACCCGATCCTGACGATGATCGAGGACATGTACGAGTACAACTACTCCCGGACCCAGGGGCAGCTGTACGAGCCTTACCTGCCGGCCATCAACGCCCGCGCGATCGACATGAACCTGCACCGCCACTCCGTCATGCTCAGGACGGGGCCCAGCAGTTTCAGCGGCCTGTTCGGTGAACTGGGGTATTCCCACACCCTGCCTCCTTCCGCCGCGCACATCACGGTGCACTCCGAGAACACCTGGCGGACAGCGCCGTCGTCCGAAGGCGTCGTCGAGCAGTGGCCGAGGGACCGCACACTGGCTTTCGCGAAGAATCTCGTGCACTCCGCGGTCCGGAGCCTGTACAACCGGAACGGCAACCTGCACGTCACCGGGTTGAACGAGGCCATCCAGAAGTCGCGGCACCCGGACAAGGATCTGCTGTGGCGGGGTGTTTTCCAGTTCCTGGGCTCCCGGGGCGACCTGAGGACTCAGATCAGGATGATGACGCTCGACTCCTGGGAGGGCGGCAACAGGGGCTGGGTACAGGTGCAACTGCCCCAGGACGTCTGGGCCATGATCTCGTTCACCCCGAACGGGCAGCCGTTCGAGTGGCTCTCGGAAAACTCCCAGTGGGCGACCTTGCTGCCGGCGGCCGCGCCGGCACCTGTACCGGCATGGAGCCGGCAATCGCAACGTACGGCCGGTGGTGCATCTGCCACCGCCCGTGCCGGTGACTCCGAGCAGGATCCCGCGTCGGCCGGGCCCTCCTCGCGCCCGCAGGAGACGCGGCGGGACGAGGCGGAGCCCCACCAGCCGTCGGCCGAGGCCGGTCGGGACGCCCTCGGCGATCGCACGGAAGGCGGCGCGGCGCCGGACCTCGTGGAGCGGTTCGACGCGCTCGCGGAGGCCCTGGTCAAGGAACGCGGCAGGGCGGTGGGGGACGCCACGGCGGCGTACCACCAGGACCAAGGCGCCGCACGGATCCTGATCGGGAACGACACCGAGACCGTGCTGGAGCGTCAGCGGCGCGCCCTCCGCCTGTTCACGGCGGCCGAGGAGAGGGCGCCCGGGCAGGACCGCCACCGGGAGCTGCTCGACCGGCTGCGTGCCGTCCACGCGGCTCTCGAAACCGCCTCGCGGGCACCGGCCGAGCCCGGCGGGCGGGACACGTCGTCCCCGGCGGGTTCCCGCGCGGACCACGCGGTGCCCGACCGGCCGGCGGACGGGGCCGCGCGGGCGGAACAGCCCGCGAGGGCGGCCGCTCACCCGCATCCGGTGGCCGAGGGGAACGGGAGACCCGCGAGCTCCACCGGCACGCCCGAGGCTCTCGGCTCTCTCGACGCGGAGCACGCGCCCGCGCACGTCGACGGGAGCGCCGCGCGCGAGGCCGACGTGCCGGTACTCCTCCGGTACCTGGTCCACGACCGGTTGCGGGACCTGCGGTGGGACACGGATCCGCCGGACGACACGCTGGTGGGCGCGGTCCGCGGCGCGCTGGGCGAGGAGTGGCGGCACCGCCCCGACCACGAGGTGGGCGACGAGGTCGCGCGCCGTATCGCGGCGGTCCTCGCCCCCATCTCCCAGCCGCACGGCGGCATGCCCGACCGGACGGTGCTGCTGGGACACGTACAGCGCATCGCCGGCGACCGGGGACCCGAGATCACCGAGGAACGGCTGCGCGCCGCCCTCGCCGGCCTCCCCCCGGCCGACTGGACCCTTCGTGAGGACGCCTTGGCCGCACGCCTGGCCGCCGGCGTGCTGGGCGGGCGGCGACAGCCGTAGGCGGGCCCGCGGCGCGTCCGTTCGTACCCGCGATGCTGCCCGTAGGGCTCGACTTGGGGCCGGCATGCCAACGGTCCGACGCGGGCTCGTGAACGCAAAACCCCTGGTCCAGGCGGTACTTGAGGCCGGCGCAGGCCGGGTTCGGGTACCGCCCGGGACCGCCGTGAGGAGGCTCCGCTCGATTACCGTTCGAAAGGTGACGGTGACATGGACGACTCCTGTGATCCGGAGGCGGCGATGAGCGGGCGGTCCACCCGGCGGAGCACCGGCCGACGCCGTGCCGACCGGCACGGCGGCGAGGCGGCCCTGGAGATCACCGGTACGGACGGCGTCTTCGCCGTGCACGCGGCGGGCCGGCCGCCCGGCCATCTCGTGGGCGTGGCCGCCGAGTTGCGGCAGGGACGCCCCGCGGACCACGTGACCGTACTGGTGGGCGCCGGCTTCGAGGAGCCCGAGGCGCTCCGGGCACGGCTGGCCCCGGCCCTGGACGAGGCCCACGCGGCCGGTGCGCGCGTCCTGCGGCTGGTGATGTCCGGCGCCGCCGCCGACCGCCCCGACCGGCCCGCCGCGGCACGCGCGTTCAGCGAGTCCGGGCCCTTCGAGGTCCTCGCGCCCCGTGGCCTGGTCGTGGTGGCCCCGGGCGGGACCCTCTTCGCGCCCGATCTGCCCGACATCCCGGGCGGCTGGTGGAACTTCTCCTCCGGGCTGGTGCCCCGCCGGGTCGGCACCCGGCTGCCGCAACCGCAGTGGCAGGCCGCGGTGGAACGCACCGCCCCGGCGGCCGTCGGCGGATGTGTGGTGGAGCAGATCCCGGCGGGCCTGCTGGTCCTGCCCGCCGGAACCCCGCCGGAGGGCGCGTCCGCGCTGCGGTACGCGATGCCGCCGGACGCGGCCGGCCCGCTGCTCGTCGTCGGCTCCTCCCGGACCGCGACCGTGCCCCCCGACGCCCTCGCCGAGGTGATCGCGGCGCTCCCCGCACAGGTCCGCGGCACGGTGCGGCTCGTCCCCGGCGGCGACGCCGACCTGCTCCCCGTCGGCCGGCGGGTCGCCGACCTGCTCGGCGTTCCCGTCCAGGTGCTCAGCGGACGGCCGTTGCTGCTGGACGATCCGGAGCGGGTCGACGACCGGGGCAGGGCCACGACACCGCGCGTGGTGCTCACCGACGAGACCGGCGAGCCCTCCTGGCGGCCCTATGTGGAAACCGTCACCTGTGTGCCCTCGGACGGCGGTGCCGCGCCCGCGCCGCGCCTGGGCGCCTGGCGGCCGCCCATCAGCGGACTGCGCCCGGGACTAGAACCCGGCGCGATGATGCTCGACCGCAAGTGGGAGGTCGTGGTCACCAGGGCAGGACTGTGGATCGGCCCGAACGGCCTTCCGGTACCGGAGGACATCGCCGCCCGCCCGGTCCTGCCCGAACTCATGACGGTGGACGTCGGCGTACCCGGCGAAGCCCTCGACGACTCGGTCTGGGAACCCCTCGACCGCCTCTTCACCGCCCTCCAGGACGACGTACGCGAGCGCACCCTCGTCCGGTTGCAGGGCGACGGCTCGGACGACGACCTGCGTGCCGTGCGCCGGCTGGCCGTCGTCCACGGCCTGGCCGTGGCACCGCGCGACTGGCAGGGCTCGGTGGAGACACTCGCCGCCGCGGAGCCCGCCGTACTGCCGGAGCCGGTGCAGCCGGACTTCGCCCTGCAGGCGGAGCCGGCCGGCGAGAGCGCCGAGAACGTACGGCCCCGGCCGACGGTGTCCCCGGCAGCGCGCCAGCAGCCCGAGCCGGAGCCGGTCCCGGAGCCGGTCCCGGTCCCGGAGCCCGGGACCGGGCAGGTGCCCGGCGGGGCCGCAGGCGGGGCGTTGCGGCTGGTGGCCGAGCCCGTGCCGAGGCCCCCGGCCGTCACCGTCACCTTCACACCGCCGGCCGTACCGCCCGAGCCGCCGCCCGAACGGGGAGAGACGTCCGGCTCGCCGGGGTGACGTCCGGGCGCCGGCCACCACCAGAAGACCACGAGGAGAACGGATGACCCCCATGCACCCGCCGGGAGCCAGGCGCATACGCCGTGCCGCCGCCATGCCCATGAACGACGGCGACCCGGACGGTACGGCCGCCTCGGCCGCGCTGGCCCATGCCCAGGCCGTCACGGCCGGCCTGGCGGCACGGGCGGCGGTCACCGCCGTCACCGAGGAGCCGCCGGCACCCGCCGCGCCGGCGTCCGCGACGACCCGGCCGGACGTGGTCACTCGCCTGCGCCGCACGGGCGCGACAACGCGCGGCTTCCGACCCGACCCCGGTGGGGACCAGCCGGGTCCCGTCACGCACGGCACCCGGCCGAAGTCCGGCCCGTGGCCCCTGGTCGCCGCGGCTGCGGTGGCGGGCGCGGTCCTGGTGTCCGTGCCGTTGGCGCACAAGGGCGACAAGCAGACCACCGACGTGGAAGGGCTCGACCGCGCGGCGCCGGTGGCCACGTCCGGCACCGGGGCACTGTCCAGCGACGGCGGCAGCAACCCGGTCCCGTACGCCACGCAGGAGCAGGGCACGCCGAGCACGGTCCGGGGCGGCACGGCGACGGACGACGACCTCGCCGAGGGCGGCACGCCGTCTCCCTCCGCCGGGGCGAGCCGGACGCCGCACACCTCGCCGAGCGAGCACGCCACCCCGCACGCCTCTCCCCACACGCAGGCCTCACCCCACACTCCGGCCAGCGAGAGCCGGACACCGCGCGTGCCGTGGGCGCAGGCCCTCCGGGAGGAGCTGGACGACCGGCAGACCCCGGAGGCGGACGACCCGGCCGCCAACCCGCCGCGCCACCCGTCCGGAGCGGCCGGGAACCTGCCGAGCGCGGATGCGGACACCTCGCCGACCGCCAAGTCGCGGACGGCCACCGAGCCGACGGCTCGTCCGCACACGACCGCCGAGAAGCAGACGGCCCAGCGGACGGCCCACCCGACAACGACCGCCGAGAAGCGGACCGCCGAGAACCGGACTGTCGAGAAGCAGACCGCTGAGAAGCCGGCCGCACACCCGACGGCGACGGCCGTCGAGAAGCCGAAGGCCGCCGAGAAGCCCAAGGCCAGTGACCGTCCGAGCGCCGCCGCCACCCCGCGTCAGTGGGGTACCCGGGTGGTCGGCGCCACCACCGTGCTGAGCGCGGGGCAGTCCGTGTCCACCGACCATGTGCGGCTCGCCATGACCTCGGGCGGCAATCTGGTCATCACCGACACGAACGGCACCGTCCTGTGGTCCGCCGGCACCTCGGGCGCGGGCAACCGGGCGGTCTTCCAGGCCGACGGCAACCTCGCCGTCTACGGCTCCGCCGACCAGACCCTGTGGACCTCGGGCACCGCCGGGAACAACGGCGCCGAGCTGGTCCTCCAGGCCGACGGCAACGTGGCGATCCTGACCTCGTCCGGCACCGTCGTCTGGGCGTCCGGCACCGTGCACTGAGACCCGCGGGGCACCGACGGTCCCCCCGCCGCACTCCGCGGCGGGGGGACCGTTTCCGGTTACCCGGCCGGAACCGCTTCCGACTCCGCTTCCGACTCCGATTCCGCCTCGGGGGCCGGTGCGGCGACGACACCCGCGCCGTACAGCTCCCGCGCACCGATCTCCAGCCGTTCGCAACGGGCCGCGAGCAGATCGGCAAGCCGGTGCGCGCCGAAGACCGCGCCGCCGGGCGGACGCCGGCCGAACTCCGCGGCCAGTTCCGCGGCGCCGTCCTCGGCGAGCCGGAAGCCGTGGTCAGCCAGCCGCCGCGCCACCAGCGCGACCAGTTCCGCCGGTGTGTACGGCACCATCCGGACGTACTCGGCGAACACCGCCGTCAGCCGGGCCCGGCCACGCAACAGCGGCCCCATGGCGGCCGAACCGCTGAGCACCGGCACCGGACCACCCGGCCGGGCGGCGACCGCCTGCAGGCCGTCCAGCACCGCCGCCCGCTCCGCCGACGGCCGCTGCTCGAAGGCGGGATCCAGCTCCAGCAGCAGCACCCCGCCCGCACTCTCCGCGAAGGCGGCGGTCAGCCGGGCCACCGGCTGCTCCGGCCAGCGAGCCGGCACCTGCGACAACGGCAGCCGCACCACCACACCGGTGGGCAGCAGCCCCGCCTCGGCGAGCCCGCGCGCGTACAGCGCGGTGAGCGCCGCGCGCCCGGAGCCCGGACCGCCCTCCAGCACCAGGCCGGCCGCCCGCGGCAGCTCCTTGTCGCCGCCGGAGGCCGCGGCCAGCCGCCGCAGCCGCGCCAGCAGCGCGTCGCGGGCCGGCTGCTGCCCGCTGAGCGAGGCGAGCCGGCGCAGCGCGGGAGTCTCCCGGCCGCCGTCCCCGCCGCCCGCGTCGTCGCCACGAGCCGGCAGGGTCGGTACGTCGGTGGCCTCCAGGACGCTCAACTCGTTGTCGTCGAGCGGCGCTTCGACGGCGAGCCGGGACGCCTGACGGCTGATCATCTCCTCGAAGATCTGCCGGGCCACCCGCCCGTTGCCGAAGGTGTCGCTCTTGGGCACCGCCTCGAAGTACTGGACCAGCGCCGCCAGCGCGCCGTCCGACAGCTCGTAGTAGTGCTTGCCGCACAGCCCCCGGACGATGGTCACCAGCTCGTCGGGACTGTAGTTGGGGAACTCCACGCCGCGGGCGAACCGGGACGCCATACCCGGGTTGGAGGCGAGGAACTGGTCCATCTGCGCCGAGTACCCGGCCACGATGACCACGATCTCGTCCCGGTGGTCCTCCATCAGTTTCATCAGCGTCTCCACCGCCTCCTGACCGAAGTCGGGGCCGGTGCCGCGGGACTGGTTGGTGAGCGTGTACGCCTCGTCGATGAACAGCACACCGCCCAGGGCCTTGTTGAAGACCTCGGTGGTCTTGATCGCGGTGCCGCCGATGATCTGGGCCACCAGGTCGGCCCTGGCCACCTCCACGATGTGGCCCTCGCTGAGGATGCCCAGCTCCGCGAGCACGGCCCCGTACAGCCGGGCCACCGTGGTCTTGCCGGTGCCGGGCGGACCGGCGAAGACCAGGTGCCGGCTCATCGGGGGCATCGGCAGCCCCATCTCCTGCCGCCGCTGGGCCATCTTGTTGAGGTTGATCAGGCCGGTGACCTCGCGCTTGACGCTCTCCAGACCGACCAGCGCGTCGAGTTCGGCGAGCGGTCCCACCATCCGGGTCCGGTCCGTACGGCCGTCCTCGCGCTCCCCGCCGGACTGCCCGGCCGGCCGGGCGTCGCGTCCGTCGCGGCCTGTCTTTCCGGCCACGGCATCCGGGGCGCCGCTCCGGTCGGCCACCGCCCGGCCGCCGTTGTCACGGATGTCGCAGTCGGTGACCACCACGGGCTCGTCGCTGCGGGAGCGCACGCCGTCGCCGCCGTTGTCCCGCACCGTGCAGCCCGTCAGCTCCGCCCGGCAGCCCGCCGTCACGTGCACGCCGTGGCCGCGGGCGCCGGAGATCCGGCAGCCGGTCGCGACCAGCTCGCCCGCGGAGAGCAGGCGGATGCCGTCCGCGTCGGAGTCGCCGAACTCGCTGTCGTGCGCGGTCAGCCGGGAGCCCGAGGCGATCAGCACCGCGCCGCCGGTCACCGCGGACCCGGTGAGGGTGGCCCGTGCCGCGTCCGCCAGCGACAGCCCCGGTCCGCCGGTGGCCCGCAGCCGTACCGCCGACAGCTCCGCCCGTGCCCCCTCGGTCAGCACCATCCCGGTGTCCACCGCCACGTCGGCGTCCCGCAGCTCCAGCCGGCCGTGGTCGCGGACCTCCACGCCGTGGCCGCGGCCGCCGCTCACCGTCAGCCGCTCGACCCGCGTCTCGCCGGCCACCCGCAACGCGGCCTGCGCCGCGTCATGGACGGCCAGCCCCGCGCACTCCGCACTCGCCTCCGTGTCCACCGCGACGCCCACCCCGGCGCCGCTCACCGCGCACTCCTCCAGCCGCACCCGGGCCCCGGCCACGGCCTGCACACCCACCTCGCCCGGGGACTCCAGCACACAGTTCCGCAACAGCGGGGCGGCGCCCGGGCCCACGTACACCGACTGCTGTCCTGCGCCGGTGAACCGGCACCCCGTCAGCACGGTCTCCCCGGTGCTGGTCAGATACGCGTCCAGCGTGGCGCTGCCCGAGACCTGCACCTCGCGCAGCTCGGCCCGGGCCTGCTGCTCGACGGCGATCGCCGGTTTGCCGCTGCCCGCCACCCGGGTGGTCTCCACGGTCACCGTGCTCCGGCCGTTGGCGCACACGCCGTTGCCCCGCGCCCCCTCCAGCACACAGTCACGGACCGTCAGACGGCCGTCCTCGGCGACCACCACGGCCGACGAACCCACCCCGGTCACCCGGCTGCGCTCCACCACGTTCGACCGGTCGGAGGTCACCACGATGCCCGCGCCCCGCTCGTTGGCCAGCTCGCAGTCGCGCAGCGCCAGTACGCCCTCGTGCCAGGCCAGCACCGCGGCCCAGGCCTGCCCGGAGACCCGGCAGCCGTCCAGGGCCGCCTGACCGTGTCGCACGTCGAGCACCGGCGCCTCCCGGTCCGCCCCGGTCAGCACCAGGTGGGACAACTGCACCGCCTCGGCGTCCAGGACGATCGTGCTGCCCGACGAGGCGTGCACCTGCGGCGGCTGCCCGCTGTCCTGCGCGGCGACCGTGACCGGCTTGGTCACGTGCAGGCTCTCCTCGTAACGGCCGGGCGCCACGGTGATCAGGGCGCCCTCGCGGGCGTCGGCCAGTGCCGCGCCGATCGACCGGTAGGCACCGGGCCGGTCCGGGGCGACCTGCAGCATCTGCCGGGTCACGGGCGTGCTCCCTTGTTCGACGAGGCGGGGCGGGCCGGCAGCAGTCCCGGCGGGACGCCCACGGGACGGGCCGGCGGCTCCGGGCCGCGCTGCGGGCCGCCCCGGAACTCCCGCAGGGTGGCGAGCGACGCGGTGAGACCGTTCAGCGCGATCTCGTCCAACGGGAGCTGCCCGTCCGGCGCCTGCCCGTCCGGCGCCTGTCCGTCCGGCCCGGCCTCGGAGTCGGACAGCTGCCGCAGCAGGACCGCGGGCCGGTCACCGTCGGCGTCGGTACGCAGCACCTTGAAACGGGTGCCGGGTTCGAAGACCACGCGGTCGGTGAAGGCGGGGTCCACCAGCCGGGTGCGGCGCGCGGTCATCGACCACACGAGGAAGTCCACGCTGCCCGGCGGCGCCGGGTAGGGAACCGTGGAGGCGGCGCAGAACGCCCACTCCGTGCTGACCCGGCCCTCGTGGAACCAGGCCAGTTCCGCCGGGCCGGCCGGCGCGTGCAGCAGGGCCGGGCCGCGGTAGGAGGGCAGCCGGCGCAGGCCCGCGGTCACACAGCGGGCCATCGGGACGTGCGGTCCCGTCGTCGCACCGCGCACCGCGGCGTCCACCCGGGCGCTGTCGCCCCCGAGGTACAGGCGCACCGCCACCAGGTCGGTCATCGCGTCCGCCGCGTCCTCGCGGGAGGACGAACGCAGCCCCGGCGACTCCGACAGCACCCGGGCGACCGATCCCGCGAGCGCGCCGAACTGGGCGTGGAACGTCTTGCGCAGCCAGGCCCGTTCCCGTTCCAGCCCGCGCTCCGGCGGCACGGCGGTCACCGCCGCACCGGGGACGGGCTGCACCCGCACCCCACGGACGCCGTCCGTCCGCCCGCCGGCCGCGCCCCGCTCGCCCACCTCGGCCGGCGCCGCACCGGCGGGTTCCCTCCCGGCGCCGGCCGGCGAGGGACCCGAGGGCATCTCGTCCGACTCCAGCCGGATGAGCGGCGCCCCGGCCCGGACCCCCGGCGGCGGCACGGGCGCCGGGCTCGTGAGATCGGCCGAAGCGGCGCTCGCCGGAGGGGGGTTGACGGGGGCGGCGGGGGCTGTGGGGGCAGGGTGGGTGTTGATGGGGTCGGCGGGGGCCGTGGGCGTTGGATGGGCGTTCAGGGGGTCGGCCGAAGTGGCAGGCATCGGGCGGGTGTTGACGGGGTCGGCGGGCGTCCGTTCGGCGTTTCCGCGCTCGGTCGGAACGGCACGTGCCGGGTCGGTGGTGCCTGCGGGGGCCGGCTCTGCGCCCGCCTGGTCGCCGGGGGCGGCGGAGGACGGTGCGGTGCTCGCGGGGTCTGCCGGAACGGTCGGTCCCTGTGCGGAGTTCGCGGGGCCGGTGGGAACCACCGGGGCCGGACCCGCGCCGTCCGGGTCACCGGGATCGGCACGTCTCGGCCGGGTGGGCACGGAAACCGTGCCCACCCGCTCCGCGCCCGCCGGAACGGCTTGGCCCCGTTCGGCGCCGAGGCCACCCTCCGCTGGGGCCTCCGGCGGGGTGGTGGCGGCGAGATACGGGAGCGTCGTGGGCGCGGGCGCGGCGGCCGTGGTCGGGTACGTCGGTGGTGCGGGCGCGGGGGCCGGCTGGATCCGGGCGTACGACGGTGAAGTCGGCGGTGTGGCCTGCGGTGCGGTGGGGTCGGCGGCCGGTGACGCCACGGTGTCCCGCTCGGTGTCCCCGTGGGCGGGGGACCACACCCACCACTCCTGCTCGTGCCAGCCGAGCGAGGGGCCCGGTTCGTCCGCCGGGGTCACCCGGAAGGCCTCCCGCAGGGTGGGGTCCAGCTGACGCAGCATGTCCTCGGCGAGTCCGCGCAGCCGCTCGCCGGACTCGGGGGTGGCACGGTCGTAGAGGAGCAGCGCCCGCCCGGGAGCGGCGGCGACCCGGCGGACCCGGTCGGAGTTGTCCGGCTCGGCCGGCGGGCGCAGCCACAGCCCGCTCTGGACGACCTCCAGCACGGTCTCGGGTCCGTACGCGTACGTCCCGCCCGTGGTGTCGGGGACCCCGGTGAGCGGGGAGCGGACCCCGAACAGGGCGGGCAGCGGGGGCGTACGGCCGTTGCCCGGGAAGTACACCACCTCACTGACGAACGGCCGCCAGGCCGCCGTACCGTCGTGGCTCGGCACCTCGATGTCGGGGGTCTGCCCGCCCAGGTGCTGCCGGGCGGGCAGGCCGGTGTAGAAGACGACCTGCTCGCCGGTGCCGTCGGCGAGCCCCTGGCCGAGGGAGTCCACACCGTCCGGCAGTGCCACCGGGCCCAGTTGCAGGAAACGCAGCCGTCGCCGGGCCGAGGGCAGGACGCTGTGCCAGACCCGTACCGCGTCCGGGAGGTCCACCGGGGGGCCGCCCGGACTGCCCACCACCGCGGTCAGCATCTCGGTGCCGGCGGGGATGCGGTCCACCAGCCAGTGCCGGCCGCCGCCGGGGGCACCGGTGCCGCGCAGCCAGACGCCGCTCGGGGTGGGCTCCACGACCGCATGGGAGGCGGTGTGCCACGCCCGGTCGGTGACGGCGTACTCCCAGGCCGGTTTCGGAAAGCGCCGGGAGTCGTACCCCACGGGGTGGCGCGGCCGGTAGCTCAGCCAGCCCGTGCCGTCCTCGGGTGCGACGAACAGCCCGCCCTCGGGCAGGGTCCGTACCGCGCCGTCCGGGGCCAGCACCACGCCGCCGAGCCGCTCGGCCGCGGCCTGGCCGAACCGGCGTACATCGGGCGGCAGGGCATGGCTGAACACCATCCGGATGCCGTCCGGCATGGCGGTCAGGGCCCGCGGCACCGCCTCCCACTCGCGTGCGGTCGCGTCGAACGGCAGGTCCACCACGACGAGTTGGTGGAGCGGGTCGGGGGCGAGGGTCCCCGCGAAGGCCAGGGCGGCCGGATCGAGCCCGCCCTTGCGGTGGACCAGCAGGGCGTCACCGGCCGGTCGGGTCCGCAGACCCGCGCGGCCGGCCAGTACGGCCGGGGCCTCGATGTGCACCACGTTCACCCCTCCTTCAGGGTGGCGGCGGCCGCGTCGCCGTCCAGGACCGGGCCGCGGGGCAGCAGGGCCAGCACGTCCGCGGGCATGGGCGTGGCCGGCCCGCTCAGCCGCAGTGCGCTCGCGGCCTGCCGGCCCAGCGGGAAGAGGGTGCCCTGGTCGTCCACCAGGTACGGCTGCGGGACGGCGGCCCCGCTTCTGACCTGGTCCTGGTCGACGGCGAGCACGCCGTGCCCGGGAGGTACGCGTACGGTGCGGCCGTCGGCGGCCGTACGGCGCTCCAGCACCACGGTGGAGGTCAGCGTCCGGCCCGCGGGGACCTGACGCAGGCACAGGTCGGCGGTGGCGGTGTCCACCGGCGGCGCGTGCAGCAGATCGGGCAGGCCCGTGGCCGCCAGCCCGGCCCGGGAGAGAGGGGCGGCGGCCAGCGTGGTGGCGTCGAGGGTGAGCACCGGGGCCGCGCCGGGCCGGGCGGCCAGCAGGGCCTGTTCGGTCGGCGTGACCGGCGCGATCCCGTCGGAGAGCATCACGTAGGTGTGGGCGCCGGCCGCCGCGGGGGTACGGAAGAGCTGTCCGGCCCGCACGGCGCGGCCGGCCACGCGGCCGGCCGGGGTGCCGGCGTGCGGCACGGCCGGCGCGGCGAGCGGGGCCCCGGTGCGTACCTGGGCGAGCCAGGCGCGGGGCGCGGCGATCCGCCGTTCGCTGTCCAGGCCGAGCGCGATGAGGGTGGCGTCGGCCGTCGGTACGGGGTACTTCACGTCGTGCCACAGGACGTAGAGCTCGCCCTTCGGCCCGGTCAGCACGGCCTGGGCAGCGCCCGGCGCGGGCAGTGCCCGGGGCGGGCCCAGATCGAGGATCTCGCGTCCGGTCGTCCCGGGCCGCAGACAGCGGGCCCAGCCGCCCGACAGGACGTCGGCGGCCGCCGGCAGCGAGTCGGGGGCGCCGGCGATGCCGACGGGCGAGCCGTGCGGCACCGTGGCGAGCACGTCCCGGGAGACCGTGCGCACCGTCCCGGACGAGCCGGTGAGCAGCAGCGCGGAGGCGTAGTTGAGGACCGGCCGCAGGCGGCCGTCCACCAGCAGGTAGCGGCTGCCGGTCTGCTGCTCCACGATGATCGAACCGGTCTGCCGCCAGGTGTCCTTCTGCACCGGCTTGATCAGGCCGTACACCCCGAAGCCGGCGCACAGCAACACCACCAGGAGCACGCCGAAGAAAGATCCCAGAGAGCCGCGCCGGGTCGGGCTGGTGCCCCGGCCCGGGTCACCGGTGACCAGTGAGGTCGCCAGCCGGCCCACGGCGAACTGGTACGCCTGGACGTGGTCGCGTCGGGTCTGCACCTGTGTCTCCTTCAGCCGGCCAGGGAGCGGAACCGCGCGTAGGCGTGGAGCAGTTGGAAGAGCAGCGGCAGCAGGGCGATCGCGGTGACCCACTCGGTGATGTCGCCGAGCTGTCCCCAGACCGGCAGCAGCCGGCGTCCGGGCAGCCGTTCGGCGGCCAGCAGCAGTCCGCCCACGGTCAGCAGCAGCGCCGCCACCGTCGCCATGCGCGCCCCGGTGCCGTGCGGTGCCACGTCGACCAGCAGCACCACGACCGGCCCGGCCAGACCGGCCACGGTCGTGGACACCCGCTGGGTGATCCCGGTCAGTTCACGTGCCTGGAGCGCCACCGCCGTACCGAAGACCAGCGGCAGCACCCAGCCGACCCAGTCGGTGCGCTGGGCCAGCAGCCACCAGGCGGCCAGGCACAGTACGGCGGTGGTGCAGGCGAGCGTGTCCAGCAGGGCGCCGGCCACCCTGGTCCGGGCGCGGATCCGCTCCTCCGGCTGGGGCTCGATGTCCTGCTGCAACTCGTCCGCGTTGTGCGGCAGTTGGGGCGCCCGCAGCCGGGCCAGGCGCAGCGCCGTACGCGGGCCGATCCGGCCCAGGACGAACAGGGCGGCGGCCACCACGGCGACCGCCTGGGAGGGCGAACAGCCGACGGCCCCCAGCCCGCAGGCCGCCGCGACACCCACCGCGGTGAGCAGGGCCGTGCCCGGCAGCGCGTCCGGCAGCGCCCGCAGCGCGAGCAGCAGGCCGGCGAGCACGGTCACCCAGAGCGCGGCGAGCAGCAGGCCGGGGGAGTCCGGACGGTAGCCGCCGCCCGCGCCGGGGCGGGAGGCGAGGCCCGCGAGGACGCCGAGGGCGAGGGAGCCGGAGCCGGCCAGCACGGCGGTGGCCCGGTGGGTGCCGTACCGGTCCGCGGCGACGCAGCCGGCCGCCAGCAGCAGCGCCGCCGCACCGGCGGCGACCGCGTTCGCCGCGCCGGGGCCGGGCCGCAGCAGATCCGCGAGGAGCACCAGCAGCACGAGCCCGGCCCCGGTCAGGGCGAGGACCCGGGTGGCGGCCGGGGTCCAGCGTCCGCGCTGCCCGCTGACGACATGGGCCACGCCGTCGGCGACGTCGTCGAAGTGCAGCCCGGGCAGGGCCTCTTCCGCCGCCCGCAGCCACAGCACCTCACCGTGGCGCAGCCCCAGGGTCTGCGGAGTGCCGTCGGGGTCGAGCGGCTCGTCGCCCATCCGCTGGAGCACCCAGTTCCGGCTGCCGTCGTCGGGCAGGCCGGCGTGCCGCAGCAGTACGGGCAGCAGCGCGGCGACCGGCATGGTGAGCGGGACCGCCAGATCGGCGCGCCCGGCCGGGCCCTCCACGGTGAGCCGGCAGACATCGGGGGGCGAGGACTGGAGCGGGGGCGTTGACGTCGTCATGGTGTTCCTGTGCGGTGTGGGGGCGGAACCCGGTTCCGGGACCCGGTGCCGGGGGCCGGTCGCGCGGCGGACGGGCGGGGCGGTCGCGTCGGAGGATCACGCCGGGGGGACCAGGCCGGTGTGGACCAGACCGACCGAACGCCGGGTGACCAGCTGGGCCCGGCCGGGCGGCAGGGTGCGGGGCTTGGCCTCGCCGAGGAACTTGCCCTCTTCCTTGGGGTAGGAGAACAGCAGCGCCGGGTTGCCCAGCTCCCACATGCGGCGCAGCAGCGGGTCCATCATGGCCCGGCCGGCCCCCGACGCACTGCGGGCGACCACCAGGTGCAGGCCGATGTGCAGGCCCTGCGCCAGCAGCGGCACCAGCGGTGCCGTCGGCGAGGGGGCACCGGGCATCCCGCCGAACAGGTCGTAGTCGTCCATCACCACGAACAGCCGCGGCCCGTGCCACCAGTCGCGGCGGGCCAGCTGTTCGGGGCTGATGTCCGCCCCCGGCAGTCGCTGACCGACCGACACGGCCGCGGACTTGGCCAGTTCGCCGAGCCCGTCGGAGTCGACGGCGTAGCCGACCCGGTAGGCCTCGGGGATGTCCCGGAGCAGCCCGCGGCCGGGGTCCGCGGTCAGGATGCGGGCCTCGTCGGGGGTGTAGCGGGCGGTGACGGCGCGGATGGCGAGGCGCAGCAGGTTCGTCTTGCCGGTCTCGTTGTCGCCCAGCACCATCAGGTGCGGCGAGGCGCCGAAGTCGTGCCAGGCGGGTTCCAGGCGCAGTTCGTCCACACCGAGGCACATGCGCAGTTCGGCGGCGTCCGTCGGCGGGTTCGGCAGCCGGCCGGCCGGCAGCCGCGTGGGCAGCAGCCGTACCTCCGGGGCCCGGCGGCCGGTCCAGAAGGTGTCGATCTCGGCGACCGCGGACTTGGTCGCCGCCGTCAGGTCGTCGACGCTCGCCATGCCGTCGATCCGGGGCAGCGCCGACAGGAAGTGGTGGCCGGAGGAGACCAGGCCGCGGCCCGGCCGGTGCGGCACCGTGGCGGCGATCCGGCTGCCCACCTCGGACTCCATCGAGTCACCCAGCCGCAGCTCCAGCTTGGTGCCCAGCAGGTCCCGCAGCCGGGGCCGGATCTCCGACCAGCGCACCGCGGAGGCGACCACGTGCACCCCGAAGGACAGGCCGCGCGCGGCCAGGTCGATGACGACCGGCTCCAGGTCCTCGTACTCCGAGCGCAGCGTCGCCCAGCCGTCGACCATCAGGAACACGTCGCCGTACGGGTCCTCGGCCTGACCGGCGGCGCGCCGTGCCCGGTACGCGGCCATCGACTCCACGCCCTGGGCGGCGAACTCCTGCTCACGGCGCTCGAGGAGCTGGGTCAGTTCGGCGACGGTCCGGTGCACCCGGTCGCGGTCGACCCGGCCGGCGATCGAGCCGACGTGCGGCAGACCGCCGGTGGAGACCAGGCCGCCGCCGAAGTCCAGGCAGTAGAACTGCACCTGCTCCGGGGTGTGGGTGAGCGCCAGGGACAGCATCAGGGTGCGCAGCAGCGTCGACTTGCCGGTCTGCGGCGCGCCCACCAGGCCGACGTGGCCGTCGGGCCCGGAGAGGTCCGCCACGAGCAGTTCCCGGGCCTGTTCGTACGGGCGGTCCACCATGCCCAGCGGCACCCGGGTCAGCGGGGGAGCGTCATGGCCGGCGGCGGTCATGCCGCGCACCGGGTCGGGCACGATGCCGGGCAGCAGGTCGTCCAGGCCGGCCGGGTCGGTCAGCGGCGGCAGCCACACCTGCCGGGCCGGCGGCCCGCTGTCCTCCAGCCGGCGCACCAGCAGGTCGAGCAGACTCTCCTCGCTCGCGTCGTGCTCCGCCCGGTCCTCGTCGGCCGACGCCAGGGCCGGCGCCGCGACCGGCTCCGGTGGCCGGACCGGGCCGAGCCGGCCGAGACCGAACAGCGCGACCTCGGCCGCCGGCCCGGCCGCCCGCACCGCCGTCTCGCCCGGGGCGGCGGGGGCCGGCGCGGGACCGGAGACGTAGGCGGCCTTGAACCGGGCCAGATTGGAGATGTCGACCTTCAGATAGCCGTTGCCGGGCGCGGACGGCAGCTCGTACGCCGAGGTCACCCCGATGACGGCGCGGGACTCCATGGCGGAGAAGGTGCGCAGGGCGAGCCGGTACGACAGATGGCCCTCGACCTTGTGGATACGGCTCTCGTCCAGCCGCTGCGAGGCCAGCAGCAGATGCACCCCGAGGCTGCGCCCCAGCCGCCCGATGGACACGAAGAGGTCGACGAACTCGGGCTTGCTGGCCAGGAGTTCGGAGAACTCGTCGACGATGATGACGAGCGACGGCAGCGGGGTGAGCCCGGCGGCGCCGGACAGCCTGGCCTTCTCGTACTCGAAGAGCGAGGAGTGGCCGGCGGCGCGCAGCAGTTCCTGGCGGCGCACCATCTCCCCGTTGATCGAGTCCCGCATCCGGTCGACCAGGTGGACCTCGTCGGCGAGGTTGGTGATCACCGCCGAGGTGTGCGGCAGCCGCTCCATGTTCAGGAAGGTGGCACCGCCCTTGAAGTCCACCAGGACCAGGTTGAGCACCTCCGAGGAGTGGGTGGCGGCCAGGCCCATGACGAGCGTGCGCAGCAGTTCGCTCTTGCCGGAGCCGGTCGCGCCGATCAGCAGCCCGTGCGGGCCCATCCCGCCCTGCGCGGACTCCTTCAGATCGAGCTCGACCACCTCGCCGTCCTCGGTGACACCGAGCGGCACCTTCAGCCGGGCCGCCTGCAACTGGCGCGGCCGCCACAGCCCGGCCACGTCGAAGGTGTGCGGGTCGCGCACGCCCAGCAGGGTGGTCAGTTCGAAGTCCGAGTCCAGCGACCGGTCCACCAGGTCGATGACCCCGCCGGTCCGCAGCGGCGCCAGCCGACGGGCCAGCACCTCGGCGGCCGGCCCGCTCAGCGCGTCGGCCGTCACCCGGGCGGTGTCGTTGCCCGCCGGGTACTCGGCCCGGCCGTCGCGCACGGTCAGCCGCAGCACCTTCGCACCGCCGGGCATGGCGCCGGTCGCGTCCAGCAGGACCACGTTGCGGATACCCGTGGTCAGCAGCCGGGACGCCTCGGGGATACGGATGTCCTGGGCGATGACCACCACGAACGGCTCGGCGGTGCTGGGCGGCGCGTCCGGGTCGTGGTCGGGACGGTCGCGGACCTCGGCGCCGAGCAGGTCCAGCAGCCCGTCGTGGTCGTCGGCGGCCAGCCGCAGCGGGCCGGCCGCGTCCGAGTCCTCCGGGTGGGCGTTGTGCGGCAGCCACTTCAGCCACTCCCACTCCGCGGCGGCCAGCTCTCCGCCCAGCAGGGCGATCCGCAGGTCGTCGGGGGAGTGCAGCACGGCCAGCTGACCCACCATCGCCCGCATCAGGGCCAGTGCCTCGACGCCGGAGCCGGCGAACTCCACGCTGGTGAAGGCACGCAGCCCCACGGGCACCGGCAGGTGCGGAACCCGCTGGTGGGCCCGGGTGAAACGGCGCAGCGACACCGCCGACAGCGGCTCCAGGTCCTCCACCGGCCGGGTCCCCGGCGGCAGGAACTCCAGCGCCGCCCGCCGGGTGCCGGTGCCGATCCGCACCCGGGCGAAGTCGTCGTGGCCCGGGCGGCGTTCCCACAGCCGCTCGCCCGGCGCCCACGTCCACAGCCGGCCGGGCGGCGGGTTGTCCCACAGCAGGGCGGCGCGCTGCTCGGCCGCGGCCTGCCGGGCCTGGGCGCGCTTCTGTCCCAGGTAGCGCAGGTAGTCGCGGCGTTCCGCGCGCATCCTGCGCCGCCGGTCGCTGCCGGCCCGGCCCAGCTGGGTCAGCGTCATGCTGGCCATCGACCCGCCCATCAGCCCTGACATCAGGTACGTGGTGGGGCCCGGCCGGCCCTGCGAGAACATCAGCATCATCGCGCCCGTGCCCAGGCCCATCGGCAGGTACATCAGGGCGGAGCCGAGGTCGGCCTGCGGGGGTTCGCCGAGCGCGGGCGGCTCGGCCAGCTCCACCTGGCCCTCCGGCATCGACGGGCCCTCGGCGCGCGGTCCCCGTCGCACCGAGTCGGTGCTCAACGGCCCGGTCCCGTCGGCGCGTTCGGGCGGCGGCGCGGACCGCGTGCGGCACGGCGGTCACCGGCGAGTCCGGGCGACGGGCGATACCACGCGGTACGACGGCCGACGCCGTGCCCGGGCAGCGAGCGGGGCCGGCGGGGGGCGGTCATATCTGGCCGCTCCGGATCGCGTAGGCCACCGCGTGGGCGCGGTTGCGCAGCCGGTGCCGCTTGATCATTCCGTAGAGCACGTTCTTGATGGTCCGTTCCGAGTAGCCGAGCTTCTCTCCGATGTGCTGTAACTCGTCTCCCTCGGCGACCAGTTGCAGGACCTCCGCCTCGCGCAGGGTGAGCCCGCCGGGGGTGAGGCCGTTGGGTGCGAGCACCTCCTGGTGGGTCCTCGCCATCTGGTCCATCAGCTGGCCCTGCAGGACCGCCGGTAGATCGCCGTGACCGGCCCGCACCTCCTGCAGCGCCTCGCCGAACCGCTCCCAGGTGAACGCCGGGCGGAACAACACCGCGCGCACGCCCGCGTCCAGCGCGACGTACGGGTCGACCGACCACTCGCCGTCGGCGATCACGACGAGTCTGGCGGCGCCCTCGATCTCCTGCCGCAGCTGCGTGAGCGCGCGGGCGTCCGGGTTCTGCAGGGTCGCGACGACGATGTCGGCGGGTGTGCCCCAGCCGGTCAGCGTCAGGCCGGGCTGCCGCCGGACGTAGCTCACCAGCGCGGAACGGGTGATCGGGTCGGCCGCGTGGACCGCCAGCCGGACCGTGTCGGTGCCGTCCGTGGCCCGGGCCGGGGACCGGCCGCGGCGCTGGTCGTCCCCGAGGGCGTCGGGGGCGGGGTGTGGCCGCGCGGAGAGGGGGGTGAGCGCGGTCGGCTCCGCCGTGCGGGGGCCGGCCGGTGCTGCGGGTGCGGCACTGCGCGAGGTGGCGCCTGCCATCGGTCTCTCCTCTCCGGTGTCAAGCGGCGTAAGCCGTTGAATTGCGGAATGTCTTCGACCGCTCGATTCTTCTCGATGACATCCCGGATCTGTCAAGTCTCTCCGGTGTGCGATGTCCTTGCGTGCGCAATAATCTGGCCAATGTGGCCCGGAAGTCGCCGGGTCGCGAGAATTAACCGGTTCATGGTGTGTTCCGGTGGAACCGGGTGGTCGAGGCATGCGTCCCTGATGGGTCGGTCGCTCACGTGAAGGGCCAGGTGGCAGCCATGACTTGACAGGCTGAGCAGATTGACTGAAGATTCATTCACGGTCCACGGTGGAGGGGTATGCCGCTCCGTGGGGACTTCCCTGTAATCGGCGAGGGAAGTCTTCGGAATGCCGTCGAAGGGTCGACAAACTGCCCCGGTGCATGAATGCGCCGCACTCCGGAAATTGCGGGAGTGGAATTCCGTGGCACTTTGTCCGCCGAGTCCTCTCCCGGCCGCCCTGCTCGCATACGGTGTCCAGGATGACGGGTGTCACGGCCGGCGGTCGATGTGCCGGACCACAGACTTGCCCCGCCCAGACAGTGCGTGCCCACTGTGAGCGGAAGGGCATCCGTCCGTAAGCCGCCCCCCCCAGGTCCGCAGCCGCCCCCCAGGTCCGCCCGTCAGGCCTCGCGCAGCCGTGTCGCCGCGGCGGGCCACAGCGCCGCCCCGCATCCGCACCTCACCTGCACCTCACCTGCACCTCACCCGTACCGCTCCCGCTCTCCCACCCGTCCGCGCTCCCGCTCTCCCACCCGTCCGCGCTCCCGCTCCCGCGCTGAGGTGTCACCAGCCGGTGAACAGCAGATGGTTCAGCAGCAGCGCGAGCAGCGCCTGTGCCGTCAGCCAGGCGCGCGGCCGGGGCAGGAACGCGCAGGCCGGGAGCAGCCACATCGCGAACGGCAGCCAGATGCGCTCCGTCTCCGCCTTGCTCATCCCGGACACGTCGGCGACCAGCAGCGCGAGCAGCGCGACCGCCACCAGGAAGGCGAGGCGGGTCGGTGCGGAGCCCGCCGTACGGCGGTGGACGAGCGTGGCGCCCGCCCGCCGCAGCCCCGCCACCGTCGCCAGGCCGGTGATGATCACCGTGCAGGCCAGGTTGGCCCACACCCAGTAGCCGTACGGGCGGGTGCCGCCGACTCCCTGGTAGTAGCGGGTGACCAGCAGCCGGTACCCCTCCCACCAGTCGAACCCGGCGAGCGTGAACACGACCGGGACGACCGCCGCCCCCGCCACCAGCAGGGCGAGGACCACCGGCCGGGCCCGGACCCGGCGCCGGCCGAGCACCAGCACCGCCGCCCCGATCAGCGCGAAGAGCGTCAGGCCGTACGACAGATAGCAGGTCAGGCCGTACAGCAGTCCCGCGCCCGCCGCCCACCCCACGGACCGTCCGGTCACCGCCAGTGCCAGCAGCGCCACCGCCCAGGCGGCCACCGCCGCGAAGTACCCGTCGGCCGACGCGCCCACCCACACCGCGGCCGGGGCCAGCACCAGGAAGGGCGCGGCCCGCCGGGCGAGCCGCTCGCCCGCCAGCGCCCGCACCGCGACCAGCACGGCGACACAGGCCGTGGACC
This sequence comes from Streptomyces sp. NPDC058683, assembly GCF_042716195.1. Lineage (NCBI taxonomy): Bacteria > Bacillati > Actinomycetota > Actinomycetes > Kitasatosporales > Streptomycetaceae > Streptomyces > Streptomyces sp. NPDC058683. Next base: position 132,981 of record NZ_JBHXSK010000012.1, on the reverse strand, counting down.
CGACGGTGATGCACCAGACGCCCGCCCAGCCGCCGCCGTGCAGCCCGGCCCGGTCGAGGAGGACGAAGGTGAGGGTGGCCGCCGGCGGATGCCCGGCGATGTGGGCGGGCCAGGGCGCCGGGGTCCCGCTCACGATGTGGTGGGTGAAGTCGCGCAGGGTCGCCGGAATGTCGTGGAAGCGGCCGATGACCGTGAGGTACTCGTTCGGGCTGGTGAGCCGGCCGGCCACGCCCCGCTGCCAGCCGTCGACCAGCGCCAGCGACCAGATCCAGGCCAGACAGGCGCCCCAGGCCGCGGCGAGCAGCCCGCGCCAGGGCAGCCGCACCGCCAGGGCCGGCCCGTACGCCACCACCACGGCCGCGACCAGTACGGCGGCCGGAGTGCCCGGGCCCACGTGCGGGTCCCAGTCGGCGAACAGCGGCGGCCAGTGCACGAACAGGACGCGGTAGGTGTCCTGGAGGTGCCGGCCGACCAGGACGGCGACGAGCACCAGCAGGACGGCGGCGAGGACGGCGTACAGATCGGCGGGGCGATCACGGTGGGGAGCGCGGGTCACACCGGAACGCTAGGTCGGCGACCGGGCGAAAGAGTGGATCAGGCGGCTGACGTCAGACTTTCGTCATGGGTCGCGCACCCGTTCCCGGGGTTTGTCCGGCCTACGGTCGGACCATGCGACACGACGACCCACGGCTTCCCACTTCACCCGGCTTCTGGCGCAGCCCGCTGCGCGGCACGTGGTTCACCTCGGTGCTCGGCCTCGTGCTGCTCGCCGGCATCACCGTGCTGTTCGTGACCGGACTGGTGTCGTACGCCGCCTACAACCCGAACCTGGCCCCGGTGAACGACCAGACCCCGGACAAGGGCATCCTCGGCTTCTACCTGTTCTCGTGGCCGACGGACCCGTCCTGGCTCTACCGGCTCACCCAGGGCCTGCACGTCACCCTCGGCGTCACCCTGATCCCGGTCCTGCTCGCCAAGCTGTGGTCGGTGGTGCCCAAGCTGTTCACGCTGCCCCCGGCCCGCTCGCTCACCCACGCGCTGGAGCGGATCTCGCTGCTGCTGCTGGTCGGCGGCGGCCTCTTCGAGTTCACGACCGGCGTCCTCAACGTCCAGCTCGACTACGTCTTCCCCGGCTCCTTCTACCCCCTGCACTTCTACGGCGCCTGGGTGTTCTTCGCCGCGTTCCTCGCGCATGCCGCGCTGAAGACACCGACGGCGCTCCGGGCCGTTCGCCGACGGCGCCGGGACGAGGCCGAGTTGGCGGCACCGCGGCCGGACACGCCCACCGTCTCCCGGCGCGGAGCGCTGTGGTTCGTCGGCGGGGCGTCCCTGCTGCTGCTCGTCACCACGGCCGGACAGAGCATCGGGGGCGCGCTGCGGCGCACCGCCCTGCTCGCGCCGCACGGCGGAGCCGACCCCGGCAGCGGGCCGAACGGCTTCCAGATCAACAAGACCGCCGCGTACGCCGGGATCGACGCCAAGGAGACCGGCGCGGAGGCCTGGCGGCTGGTCGTCACCGGACGCGACGGCCGGACGGTCCGCCTCAGCCGTACCGAACTCCTCCGACTGCCCCTGCACAGCGCCGCGCTGCCCATCGCCTGCGTCGAGGGGTGGTCGACCGCCGACCAGTGGTGGCGCGGGGTGCGGCTGCGCGACCTCGCGGCACTCGTCGGCTACGACGGCGACCCGCCGGACGTGCTCGTCGAGTCGATCCAGCTGCACGGCGCCTTCCGCCGCGCGGCCCTGCGCGCCAACCAGGTCGCCGACCCGCGCTCCCTGCTCGCCCTCCAGGTGAACGGCGAGGACCTGTCCCCCGACCACGGCTACCCGGCGCGCGTGATCGTGCCCGCCGCGCCCGGTGTGCTCAACACCAAGTGGGTGGCCCGGATGACCTTCGGAGACCTGTGATGCGCTCGCCCCTGCCCGCCGGTGCCCTGCTGCGGCGGCTGCGCCTCCCGCTCGGCAGCCCGCTCCAACTCCTCCTGCTGGCCTGCTCGTTCGCGCTCGCCGCCTATGCCGGCGTACGGCTGCTGTCCGGCGACTGGCTCGGGGTGACGCTCTGGGTGGTGGGGGCGGCCCTGCTGCACGACCTCGTCCTGCTGCCGCTGTACTCGCTGGCCGACCGCGCCGCGGTACGCGGGCTGGGCGCCGCCGGGCGCCGGGTGGGGGTACCGCCCGCGCCCTCGGGGCCGTCGGGGAGGGCGATGTACGTCCGCGTCCCGGCCGCGCTCTCCGCGCTGCTCCTGCTGGTGTGGTTCCCGCTGATCAGCGGGATGGTGGCCGGGCACTACCGGACGGCCACCGGCCTGTCCTCGGACGGCTACCTGGCCCGCTGGCTGCTGATCACCGCCGTGCTCTTCGGCGGCTCGGCGCTGCTGCTGGTGTATCGGCTGCGCAGGGCGACGAAACGCCGCCCGCCGGCCGCCCACTGACCGGCCCGCTCCCAGCCCCACGCGTACTCCAGCAGGGCCGCGGTGCCGAGCCGCGCCCAGAGGAAGGGGGCGCCGACCGCCTCATGGGCGTCGGTGAGGTGGACATGCGCGCGTTCGTCGACGTCCACCGGAGCGGTCTCGGCGATCAGCAGGCCGCCGGGAGCGAGGAGTTCGGCCACCCGGCCCAGCAGGTCGCGCGGGTCGCCGCCGATCCCGACGTTGCCGTCCATCAGCAGGACGGTGCCCCAGCGGCCCTCGCCGGGCAGCGGCTCGAAGACCGAGCGGCGCAGCGCCTGGCCGCCCAGGCGCACGGTGTGGTCGACGGCGGCCGCGCTGACGTCGATCCCGAGGACGGTACGGCCCCGGGCGGCAAGTTCGGCGACGAGCCGCCCGGGGCCGCAGCCGACGTCGAGGACGGCTCCCTCGCAGCGGTCCAGGACCTCCCGGTCGACCGGGTCGGCCCGTGCGCACCAGCGCTCGACGTCCAGCGGCAGCAGCCACCCGTCGGTGCGGCGCAGGAACAGCGGGCCCCGGCCGGTACGCAGCGCGGCGGCGTAGGGGTCGGCGCCGGTCCAGGCGAGGGGCGGTGAGGTGGTCATCGGCGGCCCGTCCCGCTGTGCGCCGTGCACCGGGCCAGGCGGGCGGCGAAGCGGCCGTGCGGGGCGAGGGCGGCGACGGCGGCGGCGTCCGCGGCGGTGTCCACGTCCCGCAGCCGCGGCAGGTCCTCGACCCGCAGCCCGGCGGCGACGAGCCGTCGCCGCTGGACCGCGCCGGTCTCCACGGTGGACATCGGCACCCCGCGCAGCAGTGCGGGGTCCGGGTCGGCCAGCCCCAGCGCCCAGAACCCGCCGTCCTCGGCGGGACCGAAGTACGCGTCGCAGTCCGCGAAGTCCACGGTGAGCAGGGCCGGGGTGACCTGGGGGGTGTCCATGCCGATGAGGAGGGCCGGGCCGGAGCAGCGGGCGAAGGCGTCGGCGAGACGCGCGTCGAGGCCGCCCGCGCACTGCGGTACGACGTCGAAGCCGGGCGGCAGCCAGGGGCCGGGGTTTCCGTCGAGTACCAGGACCCGGCGGGTGGCGGGGGTCCGGGCCACGGCGTGCAGGGTGTCGGCGAGGGAGGCCTCGGCGAGCGCGGCGGCCTGCTCGGGCGAGAACGGCGGGGTGAGCCGCGTCTTGACCCTGCCGGGGAGGGGTTCTTTGGCGATCACGAGGAGGGTGGTCATGTGGGGGTTCCTTGGCTGGTAGGACGCGGCGGGTGAAGCGCCCCGTAAGGGGCGCGGGGAACTGCGCGATCAGCCCCCACCGGCCCGCACCCGAGGCTGCTCCTTCAGCACCCGGCTCATGTCCCGCACCGCCTGCCAAGTGCCCCGCCAGGTTCCGGTGACCTTCGAGACACCGGTGCGCGGCAGGTACGCCACATCGTGTTCGGTGATCCGCCAGCCCGCGTCCGCCGCCCGCACCACCATCTGGAGCGGATAGCCGCTGCGCCGGTCGTCGAGGGACAGCGCGAGCAGCGGTTCACGGCGCGCCGCCCGCAGCGGACCGAGGTCGTGCAGCCGCAGCCCGGTACGGCGCCGCAGCATCCGCGCCAGCGCCAGGTTCCCGGCCCGGGCATGTGCCGGCCACGCCCCCCGGCCCTGCGGCCGCCGCCGGCCGAGCACCAAGTCCGCCTCGCCGTCCTGGACTTCCCGCACGAACGGCACGAGGAGCCCCGGATCGAGCGAGGCGTCGCAGTCGCAGAAGCAGACGATGCCGGCGGTCGCGGCGGTCAGCCCCGCATGGCACGCCGCGCCGAAGCCGCGCCGCGCCTCGTGGACGACGGTCGCGCCGAGCGCCCGGGCGATGTCCGCCGAGCCGTCCGTGGAGCCGTTGTCCACCACGAGGGCCCGCCAGCCCGCCGGGATCCGGCCGAGCACCCAGGGCAGGGCCTCGGCTTCGTTCAGACAGGGGAGGACGACGTCCACGTCCGTCGTCGGGGAGGTTGGTGAGGTGGTCACGGTGTCACCCTACGAACGTGAACCGGACATATCGGGCGTCGGCTCCTTACGAAACGCGGACGTCGGAACCGGCGGCCCACCTCCCCGGTTTCTTACGAAACACGGACGTCGCACCCCGTGCCCGCCCTCGGGCGCGACACCCGCGACGGCCCGGTGCGAGGGTGGGTGCATGCAGCAGCCGTACGAGCTCACCGAGGACCGGGCCGCCCCCGCCGCCGCCCGGGTCCTGGTCGTCGACGACGATCCGACCGTCGCCGAGGTCGTCACCGGGTATCTCGACCGCGCCGGTTACCTGGTCGACCACGCCGGCGACGGCCCCACCGCGCTGACCCGCGCCACCGCCCACTGGCCGGACCTGGTGGTGCTCGACCTGATGCTGCCCGGCATGGACGGCCTGGAGGTCTGCCGGCGACTGCGTGGCCACGCCCCCGTCCCGGTCATCATGCTCACCGCGCGCGGCGACGAGGACGACCGGATCCTGGGCCTGGAGGTCGGCGCCGACGACTACGTCACCAAGCCCTTCAGCCCCCGCGAACTGGTGCTGCGGGTGGAGTCGGTGCTGCGCCGCGCCCGCCCCGCGCCCGCCGCGCACTCCCTCTCCACCGCCGGGGTCACCCTCGATCCGAACGCCCGCCGCGCCACCAAGAACGGCATCGAACTCGCCCTCACCCTGCGCGAGTTCGACCTCCTCGCCTTCTTCCTGCGGCACCCGGGGCGGGCGTTCGGCAGGGAGGACCTGATGCGCGAGGTGTGGGGCTGGGACTTCGGTGACCTGTCCACCGTCACCGTCCATGTCCGCCGGCTGCGCGCCAAGGTCGAGGACGACCCGGCCCGGCCGCGGCTGATCCAGACGGTGTGGGGCGTCGGCTACCGCTTCGACCCCGACGCCGACGAGCAGGAGATGGACTGACATGCGCGACACCCTGCTGATCGCCCTGTACGCCCTGGCAGGCGCCGCCCTCACCGGGCTCGCCGGAGCGGCCGCGCTGCGCCTGCTCCGGCGCCGCTCGCTCACCCTGTCCATCGCCGTGGTCGCCGCCGTCGGCGTGGTCGCGATGCTCGCCGGCACCCTGGCCGTCGCCTGGGCGATGTTCCTCTCCTCGCACGACCTGTCGGTGGTGACGACGGTGGTCGCGATGGCCGCCGCGGTCTCGCTCGCCAGCGCGCTGATACTGGGCCGCTGGGTCGGCGCCCGCAGCCGTGAACTCGCCCTCGCGGCCCGCTCGTTCGGCGAGGAGGGCGACTTCGCCGCGCCCGCGGTCCCGGCCACCGCGGAACTGGCCGAGGTGAGCCGCGAGCTGGCGGCCACCAGCGCGAAGCTCGCCGAATCCCGGGAGCGGGAACGCGCGCTGGAGACCTCGCGCCGGGAGCTGGTCGCCTGGATCTCGCACGACCTGCGCACCCCGCTGGCCGGTCTGCGCGCCATGTCGGAGGCGCTGGAGGACGGCGTCGCCACCGACCCGGACCGCTATCTGAAGCAGATCCGCACCGAGGTCGAACGCCTCAACGACATGGTCGGTGACCTCTTCGAGCTCTCCCGCATCCACGCCGGGACGCTCGCGCTGAGCCCGAGCCGGATGTCGCTGTACGACCTCGTCGGCGACGCCCTCGCGGGCGCCGACCCGCTCGCCCGCGAGCAGGGCGTACGGCTGATCGGCGACCGGGTGGAGCCGGTGCCCGTCGAGGTGGACGGCAAGGAGATGAGCCGGGTGCTGGGCAACCTGCTGGTGAACGCCATCCGCCGCACGCCCCCCGACGGCACGGTCGCGGTCGCCGCCGAGCGCGGTCCCGAGGGTGTCGTCCTGTCCGTCACGGACGGCTGCGGCGGCATCCCCGAGGAGGACCTGCCGCGCGTCTTCGACACCGGCTGGCGCGGCAGCCACGCCCGGACGCCTCCCGCCGGAGCGGGACTCGGCCTCGCCATCGTGCGCGGGATCGTGGAGGCCCACCAGGGGCGGGCCACCGTACACAACATCCCGGGCGGCTGCCGCTTCGAGGTCACGCTGCCGGCGGCGCCGTGACCCACGCCGCGCTCACTGCGCCCGCGCGAACTCCCGCATCCCCTCCGCGAACCCGACCTCGGCCTTCCAGCCCAGCTCGGCCCGCAGCCGCGAGGAGTCGGCGGTGATGTGCCGTACGTCCCCGAGCCGGAACTCCCCGGTGACCACCGGCATCGGCCCGCCGTGGGCCTCGGCCAGGGCGCCGGCCATCTCGCCGACGGTGTGCGGCTCGCCGCTGCCGGTGTTGTACACGGTCAGCGCACCCGGGGCCGGCCGTGCCTCCAGGGCGACCGCGTTGGCGGCGGCCACGTCCCGGACGTGCACGAAGTCCCGGCGCTGCCGCCCGTCCTCGAAGACGCGGGGCGCCTCACCCCGGGCGAGCGCCGAACGGAAGAAGGAGGCCACGCCCGCGTAGGGGGTGTCGCGGGGCATCCGGGGCCCGTACACGTTGTGGTAGCGCAGCGACACCGCCGACCCGCCCGTCGACCGGGCCCAGGCGGCGGCCAGATGCTCCTGGGCCAGCTTGGTGGTGGCGTACACGTTGCGCGGATCGACCGGCGCGTCCTCGGCGACCAGCCCGGGCGCCAGCCGGGCACCGCACTCGGGGCAGTGCGGCTCGAACCGCCCGGCCTCCAGATCGGAGACCGCACGCGGCCCCGGCCGTACGACACCATGGCGCGGACACTCGTACCGGCCCTCCCCGTACACGACCATCGACCCGGCCAGCACGAGGTGCCGTACCCCCGTCTCGGCCATCGCGGCGAGCAGCACGGCCGTACCGAGATCATTGCGGGAGACGTACTCCGCGGCATCCCCGAACCCCACCCCCAGCCCGACCATCGCGGCCTGATGGCAGACCGCGTCCATGCCCGCGAGCGCCCGCCCGACCGCCGCCGGATTGCGCACGTCGGCGCCCGGATCGTCGCGCACGTCGAACACGACCGCCTCGTGCCCGCGCGCCGCCAGCGCCTCGACGACATGGGACCCGATGAACCCGGCACCGCCGGTGACCAGTACACGCATACGGCCACGCTAGGCCCGCGCCGCCACCGGACCACGCGACCGCGCCCGCACGTCACGAGTCCGTAAGAGGTGCCACCGGAGCCCGTCGGGGCAGGACTCCGCAGGTGCCCGTGACGGTCGGCGGACGTTTCACGGCGGGGCCGGCGGCGGCTCCGGGCGAGCGTCCTGCCGGCCGCGGGCCGCTCGTCCCGGCGCCGGGCGTCAGATGATGAAGGTGGGCTGTTCGGCGATGCCCAGCAGGCTGCGGCCGTAGATCTCCCGGCCCAGGTCGGGATTGACCACACCGTGGCGGGAGGCCGTGCCCAGGTCGCGCCAGATCCGCTGGAGCGGATTGGCGAGCGCGAAGGTGCTCGCGCCGGACACGGAGACCAGACGGTCCACCGCCTCGCGGCTGCGGATCGCGGCGACGGCCGTGTCCATCCGGACCCGGGCCCGCTCCTCGACCGTGAGCTGCCTGGCCTCGGCGGCGCCGCGGTCGAGGTCGTCGGCGGCCCGGTGGGCGTGCAGCCGGGCGGTGTCGACGAGGGACGCGGCGTCGGCGACGGCGAGCTGGACGCTCGGCGAGTCGGCGAGGCGCTCGTAGACGGTCAGGGACATCGGCTTGCGGGCCGCGGTCGCGAGGGTCAGGTCCAGGGCCGCCTGCGCCATACCGAGCATGGGCGCGACGACCGTGAGGGCGAGCATCGAGGCGACCGCGACGGCGTTCCGGGGCTCGCCCTCGTGCCGGGTGGCGTACGCGCCGGCCAGGACGGCGCCCATGTTCAGCGTCCGGTGGGCCGGCACCCGCACCCGGTCGGCCACGACGGTGTTGCTGCCGGTGCCCGCCATGCCGGCCACGTGCCAGGTGTCCTCGACCGTGACCTCCCCGACCGGCACCAGGGCGATCGACGGCGGCTGGTCCGCGGCGCCCGGCGCGATCGCCAGAGCCACCCAGCGGGCGTGGCCGATGCCCGAGGCCCAGCCCCAGCGGCCCGATACGACGAGATCGCCGGCCTCGTCTGCGACCGCGGAACCCGACGGGGTCAGTGCCGCGGCGACCGCGGCATCGCGGTCCCGGCCCCAGACCTCGTCACGGGCCCGGTCGTCCGCCATCGAGGCGACGAGACTGCCCCCGGTGTAGACCATCGCGACCCAGCCGGCGGAGGCGTCGCCGCGGGCCAGCTCGGCCGTCACCGCCATGCAGGTGCGCACCCCGGCCCCGAAGCCGCCGAAGGCGCGGGGAGTGCCGAGGCGGAACATCCCGGCCTCGCGCAGGGCGTGCGCCGTGTCGTCCGACAGCCTGCGCAGCCGCTCGCTCTCCTCGGCCTGCCCGGCGAGAATGGGTACGAGCTTTCCGGCCGCCTCCGTCAACTCGGCGCGGACGCCGGCCTCATCGCTGGACGAGGGGGAGAGCAGGGGCTGGTTCACGGCAGGGCTCCACTCGGGTGCGGGAATCGGTGACGGACACGACGGCGTGGGCGACCGGCACCGGCCGGAAGGGGCTCGTCGCGTCGGCAGCAGAATAGGAAGCGCTGGGCGGGCGCCGGAAGGAACACCGGTGCCACGACGGGGGGACATGCGTGACAGGGACACGGGCCACCGACACGGCGGGATGGCTGCACCGGGCGTCCATCGACGTTCCGCTGCACCATCCGCACCGGCAGGACCTGCTGCACGAGCAGTGGCGGCGCCGGTTCGGCCACATAGCCCACGTAGGGCAGCTGCGGCTGCCCGCCGACCGTACCGCCGGCGTCCACCGCACCCGCGTCGAACGCCGCCTGGTCGGCGAGGCCGTCGTCAGCCGGCAGTTCAGCGACCCCATCGAGGGCATATCGGGCAGCGGCGACGGCCGGGCCGACCTCGTCGCCGTCCACATCATCAGAAGCGGAGGCCTGCGCATCGAGGACGGCGGCCGCCGCACCGACCTGGTCCCGGGCACCCTCTGCGTCCGCGACCTGCACACCTTCTGGCAGTTCGCGTACACGGCGCCCACCGACTGCCGGGTGATCATCGTGCCCAGGGCCGAGCTGCTCGGCCATCTGCACAGGGCCCGGCTGCCGGCGATCACCGTCGCCCCCGCCACCGCCCCGGAGTCCCGGCTGCTGCTCGCCCATCTCGACGCCGCCTGGTCCCTCGCGAAGCAGCTCGGCCCCGAGGGCACCCGCGCGGCCGGCGCGGCGCTGGCGATGCTGCTGACCGGGCTCATCCGGACCCACGCGTCCTCCGCGGTGCCGCCGGGGACCCTGCGCGCCGCGGCCACGGCCTACGCCGACCGCCGGCTGCGGGACCCGGACCTGACCCCGGCCGGCATCGCCCGCTCGCTGAACGTCTCCGTCCGCACCCTGCACCGTGCCTTCGCCGACGGCGAGTCCCTCATGGCCTATGTGCGCCGCCGGCGGCTCGAAGGCGCCCGCCGTGAACTCGACCGTCCCGGCAGCCCGTACACCGTCGCCGAGGTCGCGGCCCGCTGGCAGTTCGCCGACCCCAGCCACTTCCGCCGCGTCCACCGCGCCACCTACGGACAGCCCCCGCGGCGACCGGGAGACCGCGGCACCTGACACGGCCCGCGGCCACCGCCCCCAGGACCGCCGCGGGGGAGGGATCCCCCGGTCGGGCCCGGGATTCCCGCGGTTCGGTCAGCGCGCGCCCGTGCCGTGTGTCGACCGCACCCGGAACAGGCGCGGCTGCACGTCGGTCGCGATCGTCGCCGCCTCGTCCATGTGGACGCGGGCCTCCGGGTTGGCGAGCATCGCGCGATAGTGCTCCTCGGACTCCCACTGCGCGTAGTTGACGACGCGTTCGCCGTCCTGGGAGGCGTGGAAGTTGGCGCAGACGAAGCCCGGCTGGTGCTTCATCGTCTCCTCGGTGGCCCGGGCGAGCAGGGTGAGAAGCTCGCTCTGGCGGTCGGGGGAGACCGTGAAGACGTTGATGAGCGTCGCGACCGGGTGCGTGCTGTCGATCTGTGCGGTAACGGCCATGCTCACCCTCCTCCCCTTACCCGGGATCGGTGTGCCGTGCGCGGGCCCACATTCCCCCGATCGGATGCCGCCCCTACGCCTTGGGGGGCTTGACGGCGATGTCGAGGTAGAAGGTGTCGATGCTGCGCACCGCCGTCTCGAACTCCGCGAGGTTGACGGGCTTGGTGACATAGGCGTTGGCGTGGTGGTGGTACGCGCCGGTCACGTCGTCGGGAGCGACGGACGTGGTCAGTACGACGACCGGAATGGTGCGCAGCTCCGCGTCCTCCTTCACCACCGCGAGGAACTCGCGCCCGTTCATCCGGGGCATGTTGAGGTCGAGCACGATGAGGTCGGGGCGCTCGTTGTCCGGGTCGCGCAGGTAGTCGAGGGCCTCGATGCCGTCGGAGACCTGGGTGAGATTGCGCGTACCGCGTTCGGCGAGGGCGTCCTGGATGAGCATCGCGTCGGCGACGTCGTCCTCGACCAGCAGCACGTCGTACGGGCGGATTGCGGCGGCAGCCATGATTCAGGAGCTCCGGGGTGTGGGGCGGCGGTTCGAGTGGTCTGTGCTGTTCGTGATCAGCCCGGGCCAGCGGCGCCGGGCCCCTTGGCGGCTCATGCTCACGGCCCGGCCGATCTCCGGGTAGCCGGCGCCGCTCTCCGCGGCGGCATGGGCGGCCTGGTCCTCCAGGTGCCGGACGGTCTCCTTGACACCGGCGAGCACCCGCAACCGCAGCAGAGCATGCCGGCGGGCCTCGCCCACCGTGTCGACGGGGTCTGCCGGGCGGCGGGCGGTGTCCTGCGTGAGCAGCCGGGTGAGTTCGTCCACCACCTGGGTCATCAGCACGTCCGTATCCCCACTCGCGGGACCGGGAGGAGGAGGGGGAGCGGGCATGGCATCACCCTAGGGCGTTGATCCAGAAAGGGACAACATGCGTTGTCGGGCCCCGAGTACAGTGTGCTTGCCGCGCGCCGAGGTGCGGCCCGGACGGCCGGCCGAGGGAGCAGTCCACCGCGATGACAAGCAAGCCGTCAGGCGCCGTGGGCGCGTTCGCCGGCTGGACGACCCGGCGCTGGCTGCGGGTGGGCGTGGCGGGCACCCTGGTCGTCCTGGCGGTGCTGGGGTCGCTGGGCGGCTGGGCCATGTGGCGGACCTCGGGGATCACGGCCGCGCTGGTGGACCGGCGGTCCCCCGCCCTGATCGAGTCGATGCGGGTCGAGGAGGCGCTGGTCAACCAGGAGACCGGCATCCGCGGCTACGGCCTGTCCGGCCAACGGGACTTCCTGCAGCCCTACGCACAGGGCGTGGCGAGCGAGCAGGCGGCGCTGAAACGGCTGCGGCCGCTGCTCAGCGACGACGGCCAGGCCCGTGCCGACCTGGCCGACGTGGAGAAACTCGCCGGGACCTGGCAGGAGCGCATCGCGCGGCCCGTCTCGGCGGCCTCCCCCGAGGAGGCCGCGCGGATCACCACGGCACGCGCCGACGAGGGCAAGACCGCGTTCGACTCCCTGCGGCGCGCGATGACACGTCAACAGGCCCACCTGGAGCAGGAGCGGGCGTCGGCCACCCGCCAGCTGCGGCAGGCGGTGACCCTGCGGAACTGGATGTTCGCCGTCATCGCGGTCGTCATCGTGCTGGTGGCCGGACTCGTCTTCGAGGGGCTGCGGCGCGGCGTCACCACGCCCCTCAGCAGGCTCGGCTCGGCCGCCCGTGACGTGGCGCAGGGCCGTTTCGACCGGTCCCTCGACGGCACCGGCCCCGCGGACCTGCGACGGCTCGCCGCCGACGTCGAGTCGATGCGCCTGCGCCTGGTGGCGGAGCTGCGGTTCAGCGAGGAGACCCGCGGGCTGCTGGACGAGCAGGCGGAGGACCTGAAGCGGTCGAACACGGAACTGGAGCAGTTCGCCTACGTCGCCTCGCACGACCTCCAGGAACCACTGCGCAAGGTCTCCAGCTTCACCCAGCTCCTGCAACGGCGGTACGGGGGGCAGCTGGACGACAAGGCCGACCAGTACATCGCCTTCGCCGTCGACGGCGCCAACCGCATGCAGAACCTCATCAACGACCTGCTCGCCTTCTCCCGGGTCGGCCGCGTCCACAACGAGCAACGGACCGTGGACCTGGAGGAGGCGCTGAGCACGACTCTGGACGACCTCAGCGTGCGCGTCGAGGAGACCGGCACCGAGATCACCCACGACCCGCTGCCCACCGTGCTCGGGGACGCGACCCAGCTGGGCATGCTGCTGCAGAACCTGCTGTCCAACGCGATCAAGTTCCGCCACCCCGACCGGCCGCCGCGGATCCACATCGGTGCGATACCGGCCGAGGGGAGCTGGGAGTTCGAGGTCCGCGACAACGGCATCGGGATCGCGCCGGAGTACCAGGAGAAGGTCTTCGTCATCTTCCAGCGGCTGCACACCAGGGACGCCTATCCGGGCACCGGCATCGGCCTGGCGATGTGCAAGAAGGTCGTGGAGTTCCACGGCGGCACCATCTCGATCGACCCCGGCAACCGGCCGGGCACCCGCGTCGTCTTCACCCTTCCCGCCCTGCCCGCCCCTACCGCCCCCGCGGCCGCGACGGCCGTCCCGGACAGAGAGAGACAGTCGTGACCGGTCCGTCCGCAGGCCGCGGCGAGCAGCACGCCGGGCGGTACGACGTCCTGCTGGTGGAGGACGACGACGGAGACGCCCTCCTGGTCGAGGAACTGCTCCACGACACCGATCTGCCGCACACCCTGACGCGGTGCCACACCGCCGCCGAAGCCCACCTCGCACTCGCCGCCGGTCCCGTCGACTGCGTCCTGCTCGACCTGCATCTGCCGGACGCCTCCGGGGTGGAGATGATCCAGACCATCCAGGCCGGCACCCACGCCGCGATCATCGTCCTGACCGGCCTGGACGAACCCCGCGCCGGAGTCGAGTCCCTCGCCGCCGGCGCCCAGGACTACCTCGTCAAGGGCAAGGTCGACCCCGACCTGATGCAGCGCGCCGTCCGCTACGCCGTCCAGCGCAAGCAGGCCGAACTCGCCAACGCCGCCCTCCAGCTCGGGCGGCTGCGCGCCGAGGAGAACGCCCGCCTGGAACGCGGGCTGCTGCCCGAACCACTGCTGTCCTCGACCGCCGTCACCGCCTCCAGCCGCTACTACCCCGGACGGGCCCAGGCCCTGCTGGGCGGTGACTTCCTCGACGTCGTCCAGACCGACGACGGCCAGGTCCACGCGATCATCGGAGACGTCAGCGGGCACGGCCCGGACGCCGCCGCGCTCGGGGTCTGCCTGCGCATCGCCTGGCGCGCGCTCACCCTCGGCGGCCACCGCGCCCAGCACCTGCTGCACCTGCTGGAACAGATACACATCGCCGAACGCGCCGGCAGCGACCTGTTCACCACCTGCTCCCTCATCACCCTGGACCCGCGGACCGCCACCCTCACCCTGCACCTGGCCGGCCACCACGAACCCCTGATCGTCACCCCCGACGGCACCCGGCAGGTCACCGCCGCCCACGGAATCGCGCTGGGCATCGCACCCGGAGTGGGCGACTGGCCCGCCACCACGCTGGCGCTGCCCGCCGACGGAGCGCTCATCGCCTACACCGACGGACTCATCGAGGGCTTCGCGGACGGTTCCGGCGCCCGGCTCGGAGTGGACGGCCTGCTCGGCATCATCGACACCCTGCGCACGCCCGATCCCGGCACCCACCTGGACCGGCTCATCGCCCGCACCCGCGCCCTCAACGCGGACCGGCACACCGATGACCTCGCCGTCCTGCGCCTGGACTGGAACACGGGCACGTCGGCAGACCCGGCTCACTCCTCCTGAGCGGTCCTCGCCAGTTCCGCGTTGAACTGGGCGCCGGTCAGCAGCGCCAGGTTGGACAGCCACAGCCAGACCAGGAAGATCACGACGCCTCCCAGCGAACCGTACAGCCGGTGGTAGCTGCCGACATGGGAGGTGTAGACGGTGCAGCCCAGCGAGACGGCCAGCAGGAGGACCACCGCCAGCACACCGCCCGGCGCCATCTTCCGGACGGGACGGGAGGACTCGGGGCCCGAGTGGTACAGGACGAGCACCGTGACGACGGCGACCACGACCACCAGCGGCCACCGGAGCGCGTGCCAGGCGGCCTGCGGCCCGGTACCGAGATCCAGCGCCCGGCCCAGGAAGTCGGCCAGGCTGCCGGTGAGGAACAGCGCCAGGACGGAGATGAGAAGCAGCAGGATCAGGACCAGGGCTGTGGTGATGATGCGGGGCGCGGTCCGCCAGAGCGGCCGGTGCGAGCTGGTCCGGTGCATGGCGTGCAGCGCCCGACGGAAGACGCCCAGATAGCTGGATCCCGACCACAGCGCTGCCGCCCCGCCCAGGAAGATCAGCGTCCAGGCCGCCGACGGCTGTCCGGCCATCTGCCGCAGGGTGCCGCGCAGCAGGGCACGGGAGGCCAGCGGGGCGGCCTGCGTGATGCGGTCGATGACCTCCGGCTTGGCCGTGGGGATGGTCAGCCCCAGGACCGAGAGGATGACCAGCAGCACGGGGAACAGGGCCAGGACCGCGTAGTAGGTCAGCGCGGCGGCCCAGTCCGTGACGTCGTCGTTCCAGACGGCCACCGGGGTCCGACGCAGCGCCGCCCACCACCGAGCCGTACGGCCGCCCGCATCATCCATGGGACGGATGCTCTCACCCCTCGGCGCCCGCGGCGGGCAGCAGCCGGGGTCAGGGTCGGTGGGCGGCCCGGGCGTGGAGATGGTTCAGGGCGTCGACCACCACGGTGTTGTGGTGCCAGAGCAGCCAGCGGCCCACCTCGCCGCCGAGTTGCTCCAGTGCGGCCAGCTGGGCCGGCGCCAGCTCGTGCAGCGGGTGTTCGTGGTGGGTGGAGATCATGCCGACCACGGCTCCTCTCGGGCTGACCAGGGGGACACTGTGGCAGGCGCGGCTGCCGGCCCGCAGGATCACCTGCCGGGAGCGCTCGTCGAAGGTGTCGCAGGAGCCGACGTCCTTCACGGTGACCTGCCGTGCCTCCTCGGCCGCCTGCGCGCACGAGGTGGTTCCGCTGTCGACGAAGGTGAAGTAGTCGGTGAACTGCCGGTTCAGCCCGGTGTGCCGCACCATGCGCAGCAGCCGGTTCTCCACCAGCTGCACATTGCCCATCCGGGTCCCCGTGATGCGCAGGGTGCGCCGCAGCGCGGCATCGAGGACCTCCCCCTGGCCCTTCGGAGTTCCGTTCAGGTCCAGGGCGGGCAGCGGGGGAGGGCCTCCGTGCGGACGGTCCGCGACCCATCGCGGGGCCGTCGTCTCGGGGACCGGAAGCCGGACGACGGCCGCGGCCAGGGTGTGCAGTTTGAGGTTGAACCGCTGGGACGTGTCGCGCAGCAGCTCGAACGACTCCTCGCGCGAGGAGAGCCGGTAGTACGTCAGCAACAGCGCTTCGGCGCGGGCCACACCGGCACGCGCCAGCCGCCTGTTGCGCTCGTCCAGGGCCCGCTGCGCCTCGGCTTCGGCCTCGTCGGCCGGCGGCGCGGCAGGGGGGTGGGGATACTCGGCCACAGGCAGACCTCCTCGTCCGGCAACAGGTTCGCGGCGCCGTCCGGCCGCCTGCGCCGGGACACCGTGCCAGGATGTCCACCGCCCGCAGCGCGCCGATCGGCCCTCACCGTACGCATGCCCCGTACGCGCTCCGACAGACCACCTGCTCCCACCACCCCGTCCACGGTGTGCCGGAGTCTCCCGGCAGCGATGAGTTCCGGCCGGGGCCGGAGTCTGTTCCGGTGACCGTCCCAGGACGTCGGTCACACGTCGTACGACGCTGCCCGGCGCCGGACTCCACGGAGGACACCATGACGCCCACGCCCGACGAACCGATCACCGCGCTGCCCGGCCGCCCGCCCGTGGTCGACCTGGCCGCCTGGCAGGCCGCCCGTGACGAGTTGCTGGTCCGCGAGAAGGCGCACACCCGGGAGGGCGACGCGATCGCCGCGGCCCGCCGCCGGCTGCCGATGGTGGAGTTCGACGGGACGGCCGAGGTCGTCGGACCCGACGGCCCGGTGCCGTTCGTGGACCTGTTCCAGGGCCGCGACGAGCTCGTGGTCTACAAGCACATGTGGCACGACGGCGCGCCGCACCAGGGGCAGTGCGAGGGCTGCACCACCACGGCCTGGCACCTCCAGGACGCCTCCTACCTCAACGCCCGCGGTGTGTCGTACGGCGTCCTGACCACCGGCCGGTGGGACGAGGTGGCCCCCTACGTCGAGTTCATGGGCTACACCCAGCCCTGGTACTCGGTGCGCGACGTGGAGGGACCGGCCGGCGGGCCCATGGGTTACCTCACCAGCTACCTGCGGGACGGCGACCGCGTCTTCCTCACCTACTCCACCACGGGACGTGGCAACGAGCGGGTCAACGGCTCCCTCGGCCTGCTCGACATGACGCCCTACGGCCGCGGCGAGGCATGGGAGGACAACCCCGAGGGCCGGCCCAAAGGGGACAGCGCCTGCTGGTCCTGGCGCTCGGACGCGGACGGGAACGCCACCTGGGGCCCGACCAGCCGCCCCGTGCCGCAGTGGACCCGCCCCGGCGCGACCCCCGTGGAGACCCTCGGCCGGCACGGTCACCACCACTGACACCGGCCGGGGCCACGTCACCGGGCCGGCGCGGTCAGGCGGGCTGCCACAGCTCGATCCGGTTGCCCTCGGGGTCGGTGACCCAGCCGAACCGGCCGATGCCGTCCATGTCCTGCGTCTCCTCGGCCACGTCCGCTCCCGCGGCGCGGAGCTGCGCGAGCATGGCGTCCAGGTCGCGGACCCGGAAGTTGAGCATGGTCTGCTGGGTACGGGAGCCGAAGTAGTCGGTCCCTGACTCGAAGGCCGCGAAGACCGTGGGCCCGGCCTGCTGGTGCCACAGCCCGTGGTCGTCGATGTCCAGACCCAGGCCGTCGCGGTACCACGCGGTCAGGGCCGCCGGGTCCGCGGCCCGCAGGAAGTATCCACCGATTCCAAGCACACGTTCCATGCCGTCATCCTGCCAGCACGGCGAAGGACAGGCATCGGCCAGATCCCGGCGAGCCGCCGCGGCGGGTCACGCGGGGGTTGTGCGGTTCCCGGACGGTTCTCGTTTTGCGGTGGCGGTGTTCACCGGGCCGGCTGGGGCCGGTCCCGGGGCATCACGGGCCGATTCCGTGATCGGTACAGCGGCCCGGTTGGCCGTCGGGCACCTTCGCCGGTGCTCCCGGAAGGAAGCGGATTCCGCTCTCCCGGCGCAAGCCTCTGGATGACGCGACGACATGAGCGTGGAGGGAGCGGTCGGCGGCGGCATTCTGAGCACAGGCCGGTATCCGGGGAAGAAGCACCCTTCCACGTCATCCTCAAGGAGAGTCGCCACGTGCGTTCCATCCTCGCCCTCGCGCTCGGCTGTGTCGTCGGAGCACTGGAGAAGATCCCCGGGCCCGCCGGGGTCGCCCTGCACCGCGCTCCCGGCCCCGGACGCGACCAACTGGCGGACACCGCCTACGAGTTCATCAGCACCGTGCCCTCAGGAGTGCGGCTGGAGATGCTCACGGACGCCACCGGGATCGAGCTGGACGCCCGGATCACCCAGGTCGTGATGACGGGATCCGAGCCGTCCGACGCGGTCTTCGACCTGGTCGTCGACGGCGAGCTGCGGGCACCCGTCACCAGCTCCGATCAGACCCTCATCCACGTCGACCCCGCCACCATGGCCCTGGAGGAGCACCCGGCCCCGCCGGCCACCGTCCGCTTCCGCCTCGGCTCCGAGCCCCGGGAGCGCCGCGTCGAGATCTGGCTGTCCAACTCACGGGCCACCCAGCTCGTCGACGTCCGTGTCCCGCACGAGGCGTCGGTGCGACCGGCTCCGGCGAGCGGCCCGGTGTGGGTGCACCACGGCAGCTCGATCAGCCAGTGCTCGGAGGCGGACCGCCCGACCGGCACCTGGCCGGCGATCGTCGCCCGGCGCGCGGGCCGCTCCCTCGTCAACCTCGGCCTCGGCGGCGAGTGCCACCTCGACCCCTTCATGGCCCGGGCCATCCGCGACCTGCCCGCCGACGCGATCAGCCTCGAACTGGGCATCAACATCGTGGCCGGCGACACCATGCGGGAACGCACCTTCGTCCCGGCGTTCCACGGCTTCCTCGACACCGTCCGCGACGGGCACCCGGACACGCCGATCCTCGTCATCAGCCCCATCGTCTGCCCCGCCGCCGAAACCCGGCCCGGCCCCACGCTGCCGGGCGCCGACGGCCGGGTCCGCACCCTCGACCGCCCCGCCGAACTGGCGGTGGGCGCACTGACGTTGGCCCGCGTCCGCGAGTTGCTGGCCGAGCATGTGGAGCGACGCCGGAAGGCCGGCGACCACCGGCTCCACCTCATCGACGGCACCACGCTCTTCGGCCCCGAGGACACCGCCGACCTCCCCGACGGCCTCCACCCGAACCCGGCCGGCTACGCCCGCATGGCGGAACGCTTCCTGCCCCGGACGTTCGGCGAGGCGGGGCTGTTGAGGTAGGCCGGAAGGGCGGCGCGACGGCAGGACGGAAGGCCTGCGGGACGGTGGGTCGGACGGGTCGGTCCCGTGACAGATGTTCACAGTCCGTCTGGACCCGCAGATTTAACCGCACACCCCTTGTTACGTCATTTCTACGCGCGTAACCTCAGCCGGTCGCATGGATCCCACCGGTCGAATGCATGTCATGTGCCCACTCTCCGGCGGACGTTGAAGGAGTCACCCTCGTGCAGATTCACAGACCCAGCGCATCGCGTGTAGCCGGCGCCGCGTTCGTGGCCGCGGCGGCCACGGCGGCCGTCATCGTGGCGCCGCTGCCCGCCGCGTTCGCCACCCCGTCGGCGAGCGCGGTCATCTCGGAGGCGTACGGCGGCGGAGGCAACTCCGGAGCGACGCTCACCAACGACTTCGTGGAGCTGGCCAACCGCTCCACGGCGGCCTACTCCCTGGACGGCTACAGCGTCCAGTACCTCCCGGCCTCCGCCTCCGCGAGCTCGCTGTGGCAGGTCACCCCGCTCACCGGCTCGCTCCCCGCCGGCGGCGCCTACCTGGTCGGCGAGGGCGCGGGCGCCGGCGGCACGACCGCCCTGCCGACCGCCGACGCGACCGGCAACATCGCGATGTCCGCCACCGCCGGCACCGTGGCCCTGGTCAAGGGCACCACCGCGCTGACCTGCAAGACGGTCGCCGACTGCACCGGCGACGCCAATGTCGTGGACCTCCTCGGCTACGGCAGCGCCGTCGTCCGCGAGGGCACCGCCGCGCCGGCGACGAGCAACACCACCTCCGTGTCCCGGGCCGCCTCGCTCGCCGACACCGACGACAACTCGGCGGACTTCACCGCCGGTACGCCCACCGCGACCAACAGCGCGGGCGACACCGCGAGCGGCGGCACCGGCGGTGGCCCCGGCGGCCCGACCGCGCCCGGCGCCTTCCGCATCCACGACATCCAGGGCACCACCCGCATCTCGCCCCTCAAGGGCCAGAGCGTGGTGGGCGTCCCCGGCATCGTCACCGCCGTCCGCACCACCGGCAGCAAGGGCTACTGGATCCAGGACCCCACCCCGGACGCCGACCCCGCCACCAGCGAGGGCCTGTTCGTCTACACCGGCTCCGCCACGCCCACCGTCTCGGTCGGCGACTCGGTCCTGGTCAGCGGCAAGGTCTCGGAGTACTACCCGGCCTCCGCCGCGCAGTCGGTCACCGAGCTGGGCAGCCCGGTCTCCACCACCCTCTCCACCGGCAACGCCCTCCCGGACGCGGTCACCCTCGACGCCGCCACCATCCCGGACACGTACACGCCGACCAACAACGGCGGCAGCATCGAGGGCCTCCCCCTCCAGCCGGCCGTCTACTCGCAGGACTTCTACGAGTCCATCGAGGGCATGCGCGCCTCGGTCTCCGACGCCCGCGTGGTCGGCGCGACGAACACCTACGGCGAGATGTTCGTGACGGCCAAGCCGGACGAGAACCCCACCAAGCGCGGCGGCACCCTCTACGGCGGCTACGACCAGCAGAACACCGGCCGTATCGAGATCGTGGCGGCCGACGGTACGACCCCCGTCCTGAACGTCGGCGACAAGCTGGCCGGCACCACCACAGGACCGGTCGACTACTCCGACTTCGGCGGCTACCTGCTCGCCCCCTCCGCCGCCACCACCGGCACGGCCGTCGACAACGGTCTCCAACAAGAGGTGACGCGCAAGCAGAAGCACCGCGAACTGGCGCTCGCCACCTACAACGTGGAGAACCTCGACCCGACCGACAGCGACGACAAGTTCTCCCGGCTCGCCAAGGGCGTCGTCAAGAACCTCTCCTCGCCCGACATCGTCACCCTGGAGGAGATCCAGGACGACAACGGCGCCACCAACGACGGCACCGTCTCCGCCGAGGCGACCCTGAAGAAGTTCACCGCCGCGATCGTGGCGGCCGGCGGCCCGAAGTACTCCTGGCGGTACGTCAACCCGGTCAACGACGAGGACGGCGGCGAGCCCGGCGGCAACATCCGCCAGGTCTTCCTCTTCAACACCAAGCGGGTCTCCTTCGTGGACCGCGCGGCCTCCGGCGACGCCTCCACCACCGCCGTGTCCGTGGTCAAGGACCGCAAGGGCCAGGCCCACCTGTCCGCCTCCCCGGGCCGTATCGACCCGGCCAGTGCCGCCTGGACGGACAGCCGCAAGCCCCTCGTCGGCGAGTTCGTGTTCCAGGGCCAGACGGTCTTCGTCATCGCCAACCACTTCATCTCCAAGGGCGGCGACGACCCGGTCCACGGCCGCTACCAGGAGCCGACCCGCTCCTCGGAGACCCAGCGGGGGCTCCAGGCCGAGGAGGAGAACGCCTTCGTCGAGTCGCTGCTCACCGCCGACCCCCGGGCCCAGATCGTGGCCGCCGGTGACCTGAACGACTTCGAGTTCTCCGACGCGGTCAAGACCCTCACCGACGACGGCAACGACCTCACGGACCTCATCGACACCCTTCCGGTGTCCCAGCGGTACAGCTATGTCTACGACGGCAACAGCCAGACCCTGGACCACATCCTGACCAGCCCCTCCATCACCCACTACGACTACGACGTCGTCCACATCAACTCCGAGTTCGCCGACCAGGCGAGCGACCACGACCCCCAGGTCGTCCGGATCGACGTGAAGAAGTGCGGCAAGAAGGCCCACCAGCCGAAGCCGCACAAGGGGTAACGGCAACGGGCGTCACCGGGGCTCGCACCTCGGGCTCATGGCCGCTCGCCCGCCGGGCCGGAGCGTCACCAGCGCGCTCCGGCCGGGCGGGTTCTGTGGTGTCAGGAGGCCGGCAGTTCCTCGCGGACCGTGCGGGCCGCGCTGACCAGGTTCTCCAGGGAGGCGCGGGTCTCGGGCCAGGCGCGGGTCTTCAGGCCGCAGTCGGGGTTGACCCACAGCCGTTCGGCGGGGATCGCCTTCAGTCCGGTGCGGAGCAGGTCCGCGGCCTCAGCAGCGCTCGGTACGCGCGGCGAGTGGATGTCGTAGACACCGGGTCCGGCCTCACGCGGGTAGCCGTGTGCGGCGAGTTCACAGGCGACCTGCATGTGCGAGCGGGCCGCCTCCAGGCTGATGACGTCCGCGTCGAGGTCGTCGATGGCCTGGACGATGTCGCCGAACTCGGCGTAGCACATGTGCGTGTGGATCTGGGTCTCCGGGCGCACCCCCGCGGTGGTCAGCCGGAACGACTCCGTCGCCCAGGCCAGATAGTCCGGGCGGTCGGCGGCGCGCAGCGGCAGGGTCTCGCGCAGGGCCGGCTCGTCCACCTGGATGACGGACGTCCCGGCCGCCTCGAGGTCGTCGACCTCGTCGCGCAGGGCGAGGGCGACCTGGCGGGCGGTGTCGCCGAGCGGCTGGTCGTCGCGGACGAACGACCAGGCGAGCATGGTGACCGGACCGGTCAGCATGCCCTTGACCGGGCGGCCGGTCAGGGACTGGGCGTACGTCGTCCAGCGCACCGTCATCGGCTCGGGGCGGGAGATGTCACCGGCCAGGATCGGCGGCCGGACGTACCGGGTCCCGTACGACTGGACCCAGCCGTGCTGGGTGGCGATATACCCCGTCAGCTGCTCGGCGAAGTACTGGACCATGTCGTTGCGTTCGGGCTCGCCGTGCACGAGGACGTCGATCCCGGCCTTCTCCTGGAAGGAGACGACCTCCTGGATCTCGGCCCTGATCCGCTCCTCGTAGCCGGCCCTGTCGATCCGGCCCGTGCGCAGGTCGGCACGCGCGGTGCGCAGTTCGCCGGTCTGCGGGAAGGAGCCGATGGTCGTGGTCGGCAGCAGCGGCAGCCCGAGGTGGGCCCGCTGGGCGGTGGTCCGCTCGGTGTACGGCTGGGAGCGGCGGCCGTCGGCGTCGGTGATCGCGGCGGTACGGGCGCGGACCGCCGGGTCCCGGGTGATGGGGGAGTTCTCGCGGGAGGCGAGGTCGGCCCGGTTCGCCGAGAGCACGGCGGCGATGGTGTCGGTGCCCTGGGCGAGGCCCTTGGCGAGGGCGACGATCTCGGCGGTCTTCTGCTTCGCGAAGGCCAGCCAGCGCAGGATCTGCGGCTGGATGTCCCGCTCGGCCGCCGCGTCGAGCGGCACGTGGAGGAGGGAGCAGGAGGCGGCGACGTCGACCCGGTCGGCCAGGCCCAGCAGGGTGCCCAGCGTGGACAGGGACTTGGCGAGGTCGTTGACCCAGATGTTGCGGCCGTTGACGACACCGGCGACCAGGCGCTTGCCGGGCAGTCCGCCGACGGCGGCCAGCGCGTCCAGGTTGGCGGCGGCCGATTCGGTGAAGTCCAGCGCCAGCCCCTCCACCGGAGCCTTGGCCAGCACGGGGAGGGCCTCGCCGAGCCGGTCGAAGTAGGAGGCGACCAGCAGCTTCGGGCGGTCGGGCAGGGCCCCCAGGTCGCGGTAGGCCCGTTCGGCGGCGTTCAGCTCGGCCGGGGTGCGGTCCTGGACCAGCGCGGGCTCGTCGAGCTGCACCCACTCGGCGCCGGCGGCGCGCAGGTCGGCGAGCACCTCGGCGTACACCGGGAGCAGCCGGTCGAGGAGGGTGAGGGGTTCGAAGCCGGCGGCCACGCCCGGGGCGGGCTTGGCGAGCAGCAGGTAGGTGACCGGGCCGACGAGTACGGGCCGGGCGGTGAGGCCCAGTGCGAGGGCCTCCTTCAGCTCGGCGACCTGCTTGCCGGAGTCGGCGGCGAAGACGGTGTCAGGGCCCAACTCCGGTACCAGATAGTGGTAGTTCGTATCAAACCACTTGGTCATCTCCAGCGGCGCCAGGTCCTGGGTGCCGCGGGCCATGGCGAAGTAGCCGTCCAGCGCGTCGGCGTCGACGGCGGCCCGGTGGCGGGCGGGGATCGCGCCGACCATCACGGTGGTGTCCAGGACGTGGTCGTAGTACGAGAAGTCACCGGTCGGCACCTCGTGGATGCCGGCGCCGGCGAGTTGCCGCCAGTTGCTCCGGCGCAGGTCGGCGGCGGTGGCGCGGAGGGCGTCGGCGTCGGTCCGGCCCTTCCAGTAGCCCTCGATCGCCTTCTTCAGTTCCCGGTCCGGACCCTGGCGGGGGTAGCCGTACACGGTGGCCCGTGCTGCCGCGGCTGCGGACTTCGATGTCACGGAGATCTCCTTCGCGAGATGAATCCCTGAGATCCCGGAGACGGGACGAGAGCGCGAAGGGGTGCCGAACCGGACGGAAACGACCCTGCACGGCACGGTCATCCGCCTGATAGGTACGCCGACCCGCCCTCGAGGTCACCGGGATGTCCGCGCACGAGTGGTTCGCGCGCGGGCAGTTGGCAGGTCTTCGGACTCGCGGGCACGCCCTCCTGACGGAGGACACCTACCGGCCGTCGCTTCCCAGGTCCGTACGTCGGGCCCAGTGCGTATGACGGCGTTCGTTCCCACTCACCGCTGCGGGGCAGTCCCGGATTCCCACCGGGTTCCCTCTTGCGACGCATCCCGCCTGGCGGACGGGGCGAACCAGCTGCACCGGTCACCCTACGGGGTACCGCCGCGGAGAGCGGCGACACGTCCGTCATCCGGATGATGTGAGCTGGACCACCCGAACCCGGTCCCGGGCGGCGCACACCGTCGTCCACCTCGCGGACGACGGTGTCGAGACCGGGGCGGGATCTCACACCAGCGGGTGCGCCGCCGCGAAGGATCCGTTGTGGTGGACGAGGGCCGGGGCCTCTTCGACCACCGCGCCCGAGTCGATCTCGCCGACGACCAGCAGGTGGTCACCGATGGTCTGACGGAGGGTGATGCGCGCCGACAGCCAGCCGGTGACGTCGTCGAGGATGGGCAGCCCGTCCTGCTGCGCTCGCCAGCGCACCCCGGCGAACCGGTCGACCCCGCTGCGCGCGAACTGCCCCGCCAGGCCGGCGTTGGCCGTGCCGAGGACATGGACGGCGAAACGGTCCGCGAGGCGTGCGGCGGGCGTGCTGGACGCTTCGAGGCCGATGCAGAACGACACCAGGGCCGGCCGCAGGGAGACGGAGGTGAAGGAGGTGGCGGTGAAGCCGACGGGGCCCGGGAAGGTGATCACCGTGACTCCGGCGGCGTGCCGGCGCAGGGTGTCGCGGAGGATGTCCGCGCCGTCGGGGGCGGTGGCCGCCGGCGACGGACTTCGATGGAGCGGGGCGCTCATGCCCTTTCCTTTCGGTACGCAGGGGGAGTGGTGCGGGGCGTGGCCCGCGATGTCGGCCGTCACCAGGCGCTCGACTCCACCGCGATCGCGGGCACCAGCCCGGTACGCAGCGCCTCCAGGAAGCTCACGACCTCGGCCGCGACCGAGCGGTGCTGGAGGTCGTTGAGGACGTCGTGGTGGGCGTCGCGGACCACCGCCAGCCGGGAGCGGGACAGGGTCTTCGCGGTGCCGGTCAGGGCGTCGCGGTCCGCGAGCGGGTCCGCGTCGCCGACGAGGAGCAGGGTGGGGACGGCGAGATCCGCGTGGTAGGCCGCGTCGAGCAGGGCACCGGGCAACGGGGCGTCGAGCGTGCCCCGTTGCGCCTCCGGGTCGTTGCTGAGCACACCTCGGTGGGTCGGGCAGGACGTGCGGACATCGAGTTCGTCGTCCCAGGTGCCCGCCGTGCCGCCGCTCCGGCCCGGCAGCCCCGCCAGGACGACTGCTTCCGGCCGCACGGCGGTCGAAGAGCCGCCGGGACCGAGCAGTGCCGCGACGGCCGCGGCACCGGAGTCGGCGCCGACCAGCACGAGGGGACCGGTCACTCCGTCTTCGGAGGCCGCGGTGCCGTCGACGGCGGCGGAGAGCCGGTCACCGAACCGGGCCAGCGTGCCGGTGAGGTCGTCGGCGTCGATCTCGGGGCCGTCCACGACCCGGACGCGGTAGGCGTCGGCGGCGAGCCGCCTGCCGAAACGGCCGTAGGTGGCACGACTCTCTCCCCGGCCGGGCACCATGACGACGGTGCCGCGGGTGAGGAGGCCCTCGGGGGCGTAGTAGTCGGTGTACTCGGTCATCTCAGGCTCCTGCGAGTTCGGGTTCGGGTTCGGGCCGGGACGGGGGTTCGGGTGCGGTCGCGGGTCGCCAGCCCAGGGCGGGGGCCACCTCGGTGGCGATCAGTTCCAGCGCCCGGATCGCGGCGTCGTGGTCGGGGACGGCGGGGTTGAACTGGGTGATGAGGTCGGTCGCCACGGGCAGGACCTTCTCCCGGCCGAGCGCGGCGACGATGTCGTCGGGATGGCCGTAGAAGGAGTGGAAGCGGCGCAGTGCCTCGTCCACGCCCAGGTCCTCGGGGAAGGCGCCGCTCTTCGCCATGCGATGTGCCGCCCGGCGGACGTCGTCGCCGATCTGCGCGAGCGCCGTCCGCCGGTCCTTGGCCGGGAAGACGAAGCGGGACAGCCCGATGCGGGGGCGGCGCGGCTGCTCCGCGGCGGCGTCCCAGGCGGCGAGGTAGGCGTCCGCCCAGGGCCGCTGGACCTCGTCGGTGGCGGTGTCGTAGCCGTAGGCCGCGCGGTTGAGCAGCAGGTTCGAGCCCGCGCCCGCGGCATGCCGGGCGCCGGGTGCGCTGAAGACGCCCTGCCAGATCCGGTCGGAGAAGTCGCCGGCCGCCGGCTGGATACGGAAGCCCGGCGTACGTACCTCCTCACCCGCCAGCGCCTGGCGCAGTACCGCGAGATGCTCGCTGGTCAACTCCCTTTTGCGGGAGACGTCCTGGCCGAACGCGGCGTACTCCGTCTCGCTCGCGCCGCTGCCCACGCCCAGTTCGACCCGGCCGCCGCTGAGTGTGTCGACCACGGCGATGTCCTCGGCGAGCCGGACCGGGTCCTCCAGCGGCAGGATCGTGATGGCGGTGCCCAGCCGGATCCGGGTGGTCCGCGCGGCGGCGTGGGCCAGGAAGGTCCAGGGTGAGGACAGGCCGCCACCGCCGAGGGAGACATGGTGCTGGGCCACCCAGCCGGTGTCGAAGCCGAGTTCGTCGGCGACGACGAACAGCTCCTGGGCGTTGCGGTAGGTCCGGGCGAGGTCGGTGCCCCGGCCCTGGACATGGGTGAGGAAGCCGAGTCTGAAGCGTGGGGGCTGGGTGGTGGTGGTCATGGGTGACTGCCTTTCGCGATTCCCGGGTCCGTCGTCGAGTCGGTTCGGCCGGTCGGCCGGTCAGACGGCCAGGTCGTTCACGAGCCGGCGCTCGTGGGTGTGGCGGTTGACCGGGATCGGCAGGCCGAGGTTGCCGCGCAGGGTGTCGGCCTCGTACTCGGTGCGGAACAGCCCGCGCTTCTGGAGGATCGGGACGACGCCGTCCACGAAGAGTTCGAGTTCGTCGTTGGTGCGGAAGGCGAGGTTGATGCCGTCGAAGGTGCCGGCGTCGAACCACTGCTCGATGGTGTCGGCGACGGTCCGGGGCGCTCCGACGAACGGCGACTGACGGAACTCGCTGACCAGACCGGCGACCTGACGCAACGTGAGGTTCTCCGTCCGCGCCCGCTCGATGAGCTTGGCCGCTCCGGTGCGGCCGCCCTTCTCGGCGAGGTGCGCGACGTCCGGGAACGGCCCGTCCAGGTCGTGCACGCTGAAGTCGTACGCGCCGAAGGAACGGCCGAGCAGCGCGAGGTTGCGCTCGAAGTCGTTGTCCTCCTCGAAGATCTCCCGCTCCCGGAGCCGGGCCGCCTCGTCGGTGCGGCCGACGACCGGACCGCCGTGGATGAAGATCTTGATGCCCTCGGGATCCCGGCCGTAGGACGCCGTGCGCTTCTTGATGTCGGCGTAGTACTCCTGCGCCTGCTGGAACGAGCCGCCCGGCGCGAAGGTGGCCTCGGCGGCCTGCGCGGCCAGGTCACGGCCCTCCTCGGAGACCCCGGCCTGGAAGATCACCGGCTGGCCCTGCGGCGAGCGGGACAGGTTGAGCGGGCCCGCGATCCTGAAGTGCTCGCCCTCGTGGTTGAGTTCGTGCAGCTTCGCGGTGTCGAGGAAGACGCCCCGCGCCACGTCCGCCGGGAACGCGTCGTCCTCGTAGGAGTCCCACAGGCCGCGGGCGACCTGGACGAACTCCAGCGCCCGGCCGTAACGGGTGGCGTAGTCGAGGTGTTCGTCGAGCCCGTAGTTGCGGGAGGTGCCGGTGTCGAAGCTGGTCACCACGTTCCATCCGGCGCGGCCGCCGCTGATGTGGTCCAGGGAGGCGAACCGGCGGGCGAGGTTGAACGGCGAGTTGTACGTCGAACTCGCCGTGCCCACCAGGCCGATGTGCCGGGTGTGGGTGGCGACCGCCGACAACAGGGTGAGCGGTTCGAGGCGGTTGAGATAGTGCGCCGGGTAGGTGGCGTTGATGAACTGGCTGTCGACGATGAACAGGGCGTCGAACAGGGCGTGTTCGGCGGCCTGGGCCTGCGCTATGTAGTAGTTGATGTCGATGCTGGCGTTCTTCGCGACCCGCGGGTCCTTCCAGAGACCGTGCTGGCCGGGGCCGCCGACGCCGTAGGGGTGCAGGGCGAGGTGGATCTTGCGAGACATCGGAGAATCCGTTCTGTGCGGTGGGAGTCGAGTAGTGCTTCAGGCGTGCAGCAGGGTGCGCAGGGACTCGCGTTCGGCCCGGTCGGCCGAGGCGGTCCGCAGGGTGGGCGCGGAGCTGACGAGCAGCCGGGTGTACACGTGCAGCGGGTCGGTGATCACGTCCCGGGCGGCGCCGGTCTCGACCAGCTCGCCCTGGTAGAGCACCGCGATCCGGTCGGCGATGCCGGCGACCGACCCGAGGTCGTGCGAGATGAAGACCAGGGCCGTGCCGGAGCCACGGAGTTCCTTGAGGATCTGCAGGATCTGGACCCGGTTGGCGGAGTCCAGGGCGCTGACCGGCTCGTCGAGGATGACCAGCTTCGGCTCGGTGACCAGCGCCCGGGCCACCGCGACCCGCTGCCGCTGACCGCCCGACAGCTCCCCGGGCAGCCGGTCGAGCAGTTCCTCGGAGAGCCGGACGCGGGCGAGGAACGTACGGGCCCGGTCCGCCGCCTCCTTGCGCGGCACGCCCTGCACGAGCAGCGGTTCGATCAGCGACTCCTCGATGGTGAGGTCCGGGTCGAGGCTGCGCAGCGGGTCCTGGAAGACGTGCTGGAGCACACCGCGCCGGCGCAGACTCCGCCACTGGCGCCTGCCGTACGAGCCGACGTCCTCGCCGCCGATGACGATCCGGCCCGCCGAGGCGCCCACCAGGCCGAGCACGGCGCGGGCGAGGGTGGACTTGCCCGAACCGGTCTCGCCGATGATCCCGACGGTCTCGCCGGGAGCGACGCTCAGCGATACGTCGTGCAGGGCGCGGCGGCGCTGCCGGCGCGCGCCGTAGTGCACGTCCAGGCCGGTGACTTCGAGGACGGCGGGCGGGGTGGTCACGATGCCTCCTGAGCTGCGCGGAACTTCTCCAGGCCGTACTCCTCGTGCTCGGCGACGAGGAGCCGCGTGTACGCGTGCCGCGGGTGGTGGAGCACCTCTGCGGTCGGGCCGTGCTCCACCACCTCGCCCTCGCGCATCACGAGGACCTCGTCGCAGAGCTGGGCGACGACGGCCAGGTCGTGGGAGACGACCACCAGGGCCAGCCCGGTGCGCTCGCGCAACTCGGCGAGCAGGTCGAGGATCTCGGCCTGGACCGTGACGTCGAGGGCGGTCGTGGCCTCGTCGGCGATGAGGATCCTCGGGTCGGCGGCGATGGCGGCCGCGATCAGGACCCGCTGGAGCATGCCGCCGGACAGCTCGTACGGGTACTGGCCGTAGACCAGCTCCGGGTCGCGCAGCTGTACGGCGTGGAGCAGCTCGATCGCGCGCTGCCGGGCCGCGCGCCGCTTCAGGCCCTTCTTGACCCGGACGACCTCGGCGATCTGTGCGCCGACCCGGATCGACGGATTGAGGTACGACGCGGGGTCCTGGAACACCGCGCTGATCGTCGCGCCCCGCAGCTCCGTCCACTCCCGGGGCGTCAGCGTGGCGATGTCCGTGCCGGTGATCTCGATGGAGCCGGCGGTGACCTCGAAGTGCGGGGGCAGGATGCCCAGCGTGGCCCGGCAGGTGAGGGTCTTGCCGCTGCCGGACTCGCCGACGATGCCGACGGTTTTCCCGGGGGTGAGTTCGAAGCTCACCCCGTGCACGATCTCGCGGTCCCCGACCCGGTCGCCGATGTGCACGTCACGGACGGCGAGGACCGGGGCCGTACCGGTGGGCGCTTCGGTCTTCTCGGGGGCGGGGCTCTGGGACAGGGTGGTCATCACGCACCTCCGGCGGGAACGGCATCGGACGTGCCGCGCTTGCCCTGGCCGCCGTCCGGGCGGTTGGCGCGGGCCGTGCGGTTGTTGACGAAGGCCCGGCCGGCCTCGCCGGAGACGTCGCGGATCGCGTCGGCGAGCTGGTTGCTGGCCCAGACCGTGACCATGATCAGCAGGGCGGGGACGACCGGCGCCCACGGCTGGTAGTCGAGATAGCCGAGGTCGGAGGCGAGCAGGCCGCCCCAGGTGGGCGCGGGCGGCTGTACGCCGATGCCGAGGAACGTCAGGCTCGACACGATGACGAAGCCGGTACCGATGGTCTGGGCGAGCGCGACCGCGATCGGCGGAAGCACCTTGACCCAGACGTGCCGCCGGACGATCCAGCCGGTCGAGGCGCCGGAGACGATCGCCGCCTCCACGTACTGCGAGCGGGCGACGGACAGGGTCGCGGCCCGGCCCACCCGGTAGAAGAGCGGGGAGACCAGCACCCCCGTGACGAGCATCGCCTGGCCGATGCCGTTGCCGAGCAGCGCGATCACGGCGACCGCGAACAGCAGGAACGGCAGCGCGACCAGGGTGTCGGCCAGCCGCAGGGTCAGCCACTCGAAGACCCGCCCGAGATACACCGACAGGATGCCGGGGACCGCACCCACGACCAGGGCCACCAGGGCGACTTCGAGGGCGCCGAGCACGCTGACGCGTGAGCCGTCGAGGAGCCGGCTGAACACGTCACGGCCGAGATAGTCGGTGCCGAGCCAGTGGGCACCCGAGGCCGGGGCGAGCGCGTCGGTGCTGGTGGCCAGGGGATTCTGCGGGGCGAGCAGCGGACCGAGGATCGCCAGGAGGGCGATCAGGGCGAGGATGCCGAGGGCGATCCGGCCGGAGGTGAGGGAGAGGACGCGGCGCACCATGGTCAGACCCCCCGCTGGGATGCGGGCGTCACACGCGCCAGCACCAGGTTGACGATCAGGTTGAAGAGGACGACCAGGACGATCGACACCACCAGCACGCCCTGCACGGCCGGTACGTCACCGGCCTGCGCGGAGTCGTTGGCGAATCTGCCGAAGCCCTGCAGCCCGAAGATCCACTCGGTCACGACGGAGGCACCGACCAGGGCCGGGAACTTCAGGCCGAGGGTGGCGAGCGCGGGCCCGATGCCGTTGCGCAGCACATGGGTGAGGAAGATCCGCCGTGGGCTCAGTCCCCGGACCACCGCGCCGGTCACGTAGTTCTCGCGGTAGGCCGCGACGAGACTGCCGCGGAGCTGGCGGGCGACATCGGCGACGACGTCGAAGCTCAGCGCGATCGCCGGGAGCGTGATGTGCGCGAGCCACGGGCCGAACCCCTGCGCCGCCGGGATGTATCCGGCGGAGGGGAACACATGGAGTCCGACCGCGAAGACCGCCACGAGCACGATCCCGACGACGAACGCCGGCATCACCGAGATCACGGTGACGAACCCGGTGATCGCCCGGTCCACCCAGGTGGTGCGGCGCAGCGCCGCCACCGTGCCGAGGACGAAGCCGAGGAGTACGCCGATGATCAGGGCGAACGTCGCGATGGAGAGGCTCACTCCGAGGCCCAGGCCGATGAGGGTGGAGATGTCGGCGCCGTTGGTCCAGCTGGTGCCGAGCTGTCCGTGCAGCACGCCGGTGAACCAGTCCCAGTACTGCACCAGGAAGGGCCGGTCCAGCCCCCACTGGGACTCGACCCGGTGGACCGCTTCGGGAGTCGCCTCCTCGCCCAGCTGGATCCGCGCCGGGCTGAGTCCGCTCAGCGACCGGAGTGCGAACGTCACGAAGGTCGCGACCATGAAGACGGGCACGATGATCGCGACGGACCGGGCGAGGGTGACCAGGACACGGCCCAGCGTGTGCCGCGCCCTGGCCACGGCGACCCCGCGACGGCGGGCAGGCCCGGCCGGTACCGCGGTCGTCGTCATGGGGTTGCCCCCTCTCTGCTAGTGGAGTGGGTGGACGGGTGTCAGTTGCCGCCGGAGATGGTCACTCCGGTCCAGTCGATGTGGGCCGGGTTCTTCGGCAGGCCGGAGATCGACTTGCTCTTGGCGAAGAGGTTCGGCGGGGAGTAGGTGAAGACCAGCGCCTTGCTCTGCAGCCCGGCTCGGGTGGCCGCCTGGAGGGCCTTGGCGTAGTCCGGCGAGTCCAGCGGGGTCTCCCGCACCTTGGCGACGGCCGCCTCGAAGCCGGCCGGCTCGTACGGCGAGCTGAGGTTCAGCGGGCCGTTGGGGCCGAAGTGGGCGGTGAGGGTCTGCAGGGCGGAGTCCCGGCCGGTGGTCCCGTACAGCGACAACGTCAGGTCCTTGGCGAAGAACGGGGTGGCCCAGTTCTTGTCGATCTTGATGGTGACGGTGATGCCGACCTTGGCCAGCTGCGACTGGACCAGCTCGGCCTGGGGGTCCTCGGCCGGGATGACCAGGTTGAGCTTGATGTCACCGGCCTGGTAACCCGCGTCGGCCAGCAGCTTCTTCGACTTCGCCGGGTCGTAGGGGTAGTCGTTCGCCGACCGCGGATCGTAGGCCACGTACCCCTGCGGGAACGGCTGGTTGGTCACCGAGCCGTAGCCGAAGCCCAGCTTGTCCACGAACTCCTGACGGTTGACCGCATAGCGGACGGCGTCCACGACCTTGTCGTTGTCGAACGGTGCCTTGTTGATGTTGAGGCTGATGTTGTTGGCGTTGAAGCCCGGCTGGGAGAAGACGTCCAGACCGGTCTTCTTGGCGGCGGCCGCCTGGCTCGGGCGGAGGTCGGCGAAGTTGTAGACGCCGGTGCGCAGCCCGGAGACGACCGTGGAGGCGTCGGGGGCCGAGGTCAGCTCGACGTTGTCGATGTGGATGTTCTTGGCGTCCCAGTAGTCCGGGTTCTTCTTCAGGACCGCCTTGGTGCCCGGCACCAGCTGGGTGACGACGAACGGTCCCGCGCCGACCGGGTTCTGGTCCAGATTCGTGGGGTTCGCGGCCGCCTTGGGACTGGCGATCTGCAGGACCCGCTCACCCAGCAACTGAGGTATCTGGTAGTCGGCCTGGGTGAGGTGGAGCACCGCGTCCAGCCCCTTGGCGTCCACGGACTTGATGGAGGTCAGATCACCGAAGAGCGCCGAGTTCTTCTGCTTCTGCGCCCGCTCGATGGCCGCCTTGACCGCGGCGCCGTTCACCGGCTCGCCGTCGCTGAACTTCAGGCCGGGCCGCAGATGGAAGGTGATCTCGTCACCCTTCTTGTTGTACTCCCAGCTCTTGGCGAGGTCCGGCACGGCCTTGCCGGTCTCGTCCGTGCGGGTCAACGATGCGTAGGCCAGGGCGAGTTCACGGAACTGGGCGCCACTGCCCCCGACCACCGGGTCCCAGTGGGCCGGGAAGTAGGAGGAGGTCCACTTCAGGGTGGAGCCGCCGCCCGCGGAGGCGGTGCCGGAGCCGCAGGCGGTGAGCGCGGGGGCCAGCAGGGCGACGAGGGCGCCGGCGACGGCTGCGGTGCGCAGGCCGCCGGACCCCCGGCGTGAGACGGGTTCGAGTCCGGGACGGCAGGCGGTGTGGTGTGCGGGCATCTCGTTCTTCCTGTGGTCGGCCCGGTCTGGGTCGGGGCGGAGGGAGCAGGGCGGAAGGCCGGCTGGACATCCGCGCGGACCGTCGACCGGGACCGAACGGGCATGCCGGGGCGAGCGCCGGCACACACTCGGGGCGTGCGGCGCTCAGGGCAAGGGGAGTTGACGGCCTCGCGAGGGCAGGCCCGGAGGCTGTGCAGGAGGCGACGGGGAACGCGGGCGCGGAGGACGGCGGGACGCGGCCGGGCCGGACGGCGGGCAACCGGGGCCGCACCGCAAAGGTGCGGAGGTCAGGCGGCTGCGGGCCGGAGGCGGCGGACGGCTGAGGGCCGGGTACGGCGGAAGGTCAGCGACAGAGTGCGCTGCAGGTGCGCCGCAGGTCCACGTAGCGGCACACCACACCGGGGTGCGTCGTGAGCATGCTGCACATCCTGGGGGCTGCCGCGACCGGCTGTCAATGGACACCAATTGGTGTCTCATTCGGCGGGACGGCCTCTGTCCGCAGATCAGAGGTCCGCCGGAGGGAAGAAGGGGCTCAGCCGGTGGCGGCCCGGCGTGCTGACGCTTCGTCAGGATGCAGCCACAGCGGGCCGTTTCCGGTCTCCACCCGGACCGCGTGCGGCGGCGGCCACGCGCCCTCCGCCGGCGGCGGCCGCTCCGGATCCGTCATGCTCCCGTAACGCTCCAGCGCCTCCGCCGGGGAGAGGGGCGCGGGGACCGTGAGCAGCCCCGGACAGAGTTCCTCGACGACGGCGGCGTACTCCTCGAAGGGCCGCCAGCCGGGCACCGCACGGTAGCCGCCGGGCGCACGCACCAGCAGGGTCGGCAGCGCGTACCGGTACCCGCCGTCGGCGGTCTCCTTGGCCGTACCCGGATGCGGTGAACCGCTCGACACGGAACGCACGTCGGGGACGGGCCGGCGCGCCTCGGCACGGTCGGCGCGCACCCGCTCCAGGACCGCGTCGGACGCGGCGTCGGCGGCCAGCCGCTCCATGTCCAGGCCCGGTACGCCCCGGACCGCGGCCAGCGCCAGCGCGGCGGTGTCCGCCGGTTCGCCGAGCACGAAGACCGTCTCCCGCAGCCGCCGCAGCGCTCGCTCGGCGACGGCGTCGCCCTGGAGGCGGCTCTGGAGGTCGCCCTCGCGGCCGCCCTGGAGTTCGGCGGCCTTGGCGACCAGCGAGGCGGGCCAGGAACTGGCCGGCATCCGGCTCAGCCGTACCGCCCGGGGAGCCCCGCTGTGCGCGCTGATCTCCTCGACATAGCGTGCGTACCAGGCGGTCTCCGCCGCCGGATCCGGCGGCGGGTCGTCGTCGTCATCGAAGAGGATCGCGTACGCCCGCCGCCAGCGGACCCGGCCGGCCAGCGCCGCCCGCAGCCTGCGGAAGACCGGCTCCGAACCCCACGCCCACGGACACAGCGGGTCGGTGTACTCCACCACCTCGACCGGCGGCGGCAGCTCGGCGGCGCCCGTCACGCGGCGCCCGTCCGGGCCAGCCTCTCGGCCGGTGCGGCGGCCAGCAGCGACATCAGGGTCACCCCGCCCAGGACCGCCGCCGCACCCGCCTCGACCTCACGCCACACCCCGGGCAGCCCCGCGGCGGGACCGGGGTAGTCGAGCCCGGCCAGCGACTCGCCGCGCAGCGTGATCAACTCACCGTCAATGGCCCGCGTGACATCCAGCAGAGTGATCTCCCCGGCGGGCCTGCCGAGCCAGTAACCGCCCTCGCAGCCACGCTGGCTGCGCACCAGGCCCGCTCTGCGCAGCTCACCCACCACCGACTTCAGAAACCTGAACGGGATCTCCTGCGAGGACGCGATCGCCTCACAGGTCAGCGGACGAGCCGGCTCACGGGCGAGCTCCAGCAGCGCCCGGATGCCGTAGTCCGCCTTCGCGGAAATATGCATGCGCACATCATGCCCGAGGAGTCGGCGTGGCGAGCCGCTTCCGGCAGCCCGCTCGCTCTGTTGCGGGAACATTGCCGCAGGTGAAAGGCAATGGACACCTCTTGACATCCTTTTTGGAGGCGTCCTAGCGTCCACGCCATGAGCGAGCCGCTGACGACCCCCGGTGAAGGCTTCCATCCGCACCTCCACGACACTCCGGACCGCCCGGCGGCGCCGCTGAGCACCCGCCTGCACCACATCCGCGCCGACGCCCTGGACGGCGACACCGCCCAGACCGGCGGTATGCGCAGGTTCGCGGCCGTCAGCGGGAAGACGGTCGGTTCCGAGAAGCTGTGGATGGGCCAGACCCATGTGGCGCCCGCCACCTCCTCCTCCGACCACCACCACGGCGAGTCCGAGACCGCCATCTACGTGGTGAGCGGACACCCCGAGTTCGTCTTCCTGGACGACTCCGGCCCGGAACCGGAGGAGGTGCGGCTGCGCACCTCGCCCGGCGACTACATCTTCGTCCCGCCCTTCGTCCCGCACCGCGAGGAGAACCCGGATCCCGACGGCGAGGCGGTCGTCGTCATCGCGCGCAGCACTCAGGAGGCGATCGTGGTCAACCTGCCCGGTCTGTACGCGCTTCCGGCCGACGGGGGATGACGGGCCGGCTCGCGGCGACGGTGTGACGCCGGTACCCGGACGTGTGTCAGAGGACCTCGTTCAGCTTCCCGGTCGCCACGTCGAAGACGAAGCCCCGGATCCGGTCCTTGTGCACGATGAAGGGGTCCGCCTTGATCCGTGCGATCGACTGGCGGACGTCCGTGTCCAGATCGCCGAAGGCCTCGGCGGCCCAGGGCGGACGGATTCCGGTGTCCTTCTGGACCGCGTCCTTGAACCCGTCGTCGGTGAAGGTCAGCATGCCGCAGTCGGTGTGGTGGATGAGGATGATCTCCTCGGTGCCCAGGAGGCGCTGGCTGATGGCGAGCGAGCGGATCTCGTCCTGGGTGACCACGCCTCCGGCGTTGCGGACGACATGCGCCTCCCCGTCGCCGAGGCCGAGGATCGCGTAGACGTTGAGCCGGGCGTCCATGCAGGCCACCACGGCCAGCCGCTTGGACGGGGGCAGCGGGAGGGGGCCGGTGAAGGTCTCGGCGTAGCGGGCGTTGTTGGCGAGGAGTTCATCGGTCACGGACATGACGGACCTCGGTTCTGGTGCGGTGGGGATCGTGCCGGGGGAGGGGGCCGCGGTCCGGGGCGTCCGGGCCGCGGGTGCGCTCACGCGACCCGGCGACAGAACCCGTCGAAGAGATGCGACCGACGCGAGGGCCAGAAACCCGTCAGCGTGGTGACGAAGGTCTGCATCACACCAGTGAACCCCTTTGACATGCGGATCGCACGGGCGGCGGGTGTTGCAGGTTCGTGAAATGAGGCCCGCGGGCGGGGGACCGGCATTTTCCGCTGCATACAGTTGCATGCACTACGCCGCTTCCGCGCCCTGGAGACACCGCACCATGGAAGAACTCACCTGGCACAGCCCCGCCATCGCCGACGGCATAGCCGCGATCCGCTCCGGCTCGCCGTTCGTCTACGGCCTGACCAACTACGTCGCCGCCAACCTCAGCGCCAACGTGCTGCTGGCCGTCGGAGCGGGCCCCGCCATCGGTGCCGCCGCCGACTTCCCCACCGTCTTCCCGGCCGGCGCCGGCGGGGTCTGGATCAACACGGCGGCGCTCATCAGCAACCCGGCGGAACCCGTCGCCGACGCCGCCCGCACCGCGCACGAGGCCGGTACGCCCTGGGTCCTGGACCCGGTGGCGGTGGGCGCCGGTGCCACCGAGTACGACGCGTTCGTGAAGGGGCTCCTCGACCACCGGCCCACCGTGATCCGCGGCAACGCCAGCGAACTGATCGCCCTCTCCGGCGGTGACAGCACCGGGAAGGGCGTCGAGACCACCGCCTCCTCCACGGACGCGATCGGCGCCGTCGAGGATCTCGCCCGGCAGACCGGTGCGGTCGTCGCGGTCAGCGGCCCCGTCGACTACCTGACCGACGGCACCCGCACCGTCGCCGTCCCCGGCGGAGACGTCCGGCTGACCCAGGTCACCGGCGCCGGATGCAGCCTCGGCGCGCTGATCGCGGGCGCCCTCGCCGTCGTACCCGACACCCTGACGGCCACCGCCGTCGCCCATGTCGCCTTCGCCACGGCGGCCGAGCGGGCCGGTGCCCGCACCACCGGCACCGGATCCTTCGCGGTCGCCCTGCTCGACGAACTCTCGCTGCTCGGCACGTGAGGGCACCGGACCGCAGGACCGTACGACCCCTGGAGCACCCCTTGACCACCGACGAGCCGAACCCCGTCGCCCCGCGCATGCACCTGGCCGCGTTCCTCAACGCCGGACCCCAGGGCACCGTCGGCTGGCGGCACCCCGACGCGGGCGACGGTTTCCTCACGGCCGCGCACTACACGCACATCGCCCGGGTCCTGGAGGACGCCGGTTTCGACCTGGCCTTCGTACCGGACTCCCTCGCCGTGCCCCGGAGCCTCGGCGACTCCTACGCCCCGGCCGTGACCTGGGGAACCGGCACCCCGCGCCTGGACCCGGTGCCCGTCATCACCCTCATGGCGGCGGCCACCCGGCATCTCGGCGTCGCCGCCACCGTCTCCACCGGCTACCAGGAGCCCTTCCACGTCGCCCGCGGCATGGCCACCCTCGACCACCTCATCGGCGGGCGCGCCGGCTGGAACGTGGTCACCAGCTTCCAGGACGCCGAAGCCCAGAACTTCGGCCAGGACAAGCTGCCCGGGCGACAGGCACGCTACGACCGGGCGGAGGAGTTCCTGGAGGTCACCGCGCAGCTCTGGGACAGCTGGGCCGACGACGCGATCGTCGCCGACAAGGCGAGCGGGATCTTCGGCCGGCCCGAGGCCGTGGCGGCCGTGGAGCACCGGGGCGAACGCTTCGCGGTGCGGGGCCCGTTGAGCGTGCCGCGGCCGCCGCAGGGCTACCCGGTGATCATCCAGGCGGGCGCCTCCCCGGCCGGCCGGGACTTCGCGGCCCGCTGGGCGGACGTGATCTTCTGCAGCCACGAGTCGCTGGAGTCGGCGGTCGCCTTCTACGCCGACGTCAAGGCCCGTGCCGCCGCCCACGGCCGCGACCCGGACCAGCTCAAGGTGCTCCCGGCCGCGACGACCGTGGTGGGCACCGACCTGCGCGACGCCCTCGCCAAGCACGAGGCGTTCACCGAACTGGTCCACCCCGAGGCGGGGCTGTCCCGGCTCGCCTACCACGTCAACGTCGACCTCACCCGCTACGACCTCGACGGCCCGCTGCCCTCCCTGGCGGAGGTCGGCGTCGAGGGCCACTACCGCGAGGTCGTCGAGTTCGCCGAGCGGGAGAAGCTCAGCGTGCGCGAGATCGGCCGCTGGTACGGCGCCCGCACCGAGGGCAACATGATCGGCTCGCCCTCGGACATCGCCGACACCATGGAGCTGTGGCTGGAGAGCGGCGCGGCCGACGGCTTCATGATCCAGGCGACCCATGTGCCCACCGCCTTCGAGGAGTTCGCCGACCTCGTCGTCCCCGAACTGCGCCGCCGTGGCCTCGTACGCACCGACTACGCGGGCGCCACCCTGCGGGAGAACCTGGGCCTCGCCCGCCCCGAGCGCGGCGAATGGCGCAACCGAGCCGCGAAGGAACGCTCATGACCCACCCCACCGTCCTCGTCGACGTCGACTGGCTGCGCCACCGGCTCGACGAGGTGATCGTCCTCGACGCCACCGTGGACCGCCGCACCGGCCCCGACGGCGGCAAGGTCTGGGTCGGCGGACTCGGCCTGCACACCGAACGCCGCATCCCCGGCGCCCACTTCGCCGACCTGATGACCGGCTTCTCGGATCCCTCGGCGCCCTTCTCCTTCACCCGTCCGTCCACCTCCGCGATCGAGGCCCACGCCCGGGAACTCGGCATCCGCGAGGGCTCCACCGTCGTCGTCTACGACCGGCTGACGGGGGCCTGGGCCGCCCGGGTGTGGTGGGTGCTGCGCACCGCCGGCATCACCGGCGTCCATGTCCTCAACGGCGGCCTGACCGCCTGGGAGGCCGCCGGACTGCCCGTCACGGACGGCCGTGAACCGGCTCCGGCCCGCGGGGACGTCGTCGCGCGTCCCGCCCGCGAGGGGTTCGTGGACCTCGCACGCATGAAGCGCATAGCCGACGGCAGCGACCCCACCCCGGCGGTGTGCGCCCTGCGCCGCCCCGAGTACCTCGGCGACCCCGCCCTGCCCCGCTCAGGACACATCCCCCGTACGTCGAACCTCCCCTACGCCGACCTCCTCGGCCCGGACAACACCCTCTCCGCGGAGCGCACCGAGCGGCTCGCGCGGTCCCACGGGGTGCGCGCCGGCGACGGCACCGTCCTCTACTGCGGCGGGGCGATCAACGCGGCCGGTCTCGCCCTGGCCCTGCACGAGACCGGCATCGACGACGTCCTGCTCTACGACGGCTCGCTCGGCGAGTGGCGGGCCGACCCGGCGCTGCCGCTGGTCACCGGTCCGGAGGACGAGGAGACCGGCCGTCCCGCCCGATGACCCGGGGCAGCCGCCGTCCCCGGCATACGGCATGATCCGGGCGGCGGGCCCGCGAGGCGTCTCGCAGGCCGACCGCGCGATGAGGAAACGGATGAAGAGCACACGGGACACGATCTACGACGAGCTACGGCGCCGTCTCACCCACGGCCACTACCCGCAGGACGCCTCCCTCGTCCCGCTCGCGCTGAGCGAGGAGTTCGCGGTGTCACGTACCCCGGTCCGCGAGGCGCTGGCCCTGCTGGAACAGGACGGCCTCCTGGTGGGCACCCGGCGCGGCTTCGCCCTGCGGCAGCGGTCGGACGAGGAGATGCTCGAACTCTTCGAGCTGCGGGCCGTGCTGGACGCCATGACCGCCTCGGCCGCCGCCCGGCGGCGCAGCCCGGTGGACCTGGCCCGGCTGGACGCCCTGGTGGAACAGGCGGGTTCGCTGGACGACCCGGCCGAGATCCGCCGCAGCCTCAACGAGTGGCACGACACGGTGCGTTCGGCCGCCCACAACAACACCGTGACCTCGCTGCTGCACACCGTGGACGCCCAGGTGAAGACGAGCGCGCCGTGGCGGACGGTGACGGTCGACGACACCTTCGACGCGACCCTCGCCGAACACCGCGCGATCACCGAGGCGATACGCGACCAGGACGCGGAGGCGGCCCGGCTGCGGATGCTCGCCCACCACGAACACGACCGGGACACCCGTATCCGGCAGCGGGTACGGCGGGACGACCGGTGAGCCCTGGCATGAGCCGGCCGCCCGCTGCCGGCGGAGCGGCCCCGCGCCCTCGGGTGCGGCTCAGGTGCGGGGACCGGTCTCCAGGAAGTGGTGGAGGGAGGCGGCCATCCGGGTGACGAAGGCGTCGCGGGTGTGCTCGGCGACGAGGTCGAGGGACAGATAGGGGTTGAGGTCCTCCAGCTCGACCAGGAGAAGGGCGCCCTCCCGGGTCCGGCAGGCGTCCACGCGCTGGATGCCGTGGTCGAGCGTGTTCCAGTCGATGAAACGCCGGGCGAAGACAAGATCGTCCGCGGAGGGCTCGTACGGTTCGAGGACCCAGCGGCGGCCGGGGTCGGGGGCGTGCAGCGCGTACTGGAAGGTGTCGTCGACGTAGTAGAAGGACACCTCGTAGCGGAAGTCGATGCGTGGCTGGACCAGGATGTCGCCGTAGGCGAGGTCGGCCAGCCGGTCCCGGGCCACGAAGGTCAGGCCTATGGAGTCCGCTCCCGCCTTGGGCTTGACCGCGTACTGGTCGCTCTCGGGCAGGCGGTCCAGATGCCGGGGCCGGTCGATGGTGGGGATGACCGGGTATCCGGCCGTGGTCAGGTCCAGGAGATACCCCTTGCCGGCCATGTCGGCCCGGCCGGTCAGCGGGTTGTAGACCCGGATGCCGTCCGCCCTGGCCCGGTCGCGGAAGGCGTCGTACTCCTGCTGGTAGTGGAGTACCGGACCGCTGTTGCGGACCACGACCGCGTCGAAGCGGTCCATCAGGGCCGTGGCGTCGAGCGGATGGCACAGGGCGATGTCGAAGTCCGCGCGGAGCCGGGCGGTCAGGAAGACGTCCTCGTCGCCGTACCGGCGCCCGCGGGCCGGGTAGGCGAGGTCGGTCACGTACAGCAGGCTCGGGCGGGCGGACATGGTGCTTCTCCTCGGCCGGTGGTCACGCGTGCGGTCAGCCGATGGTGGCACGCTCCCGGCGGCGAGCCGTGCCGCCCCCTCGCTTCGGTCGCCGTCCGGATCCGCGCCTCGCGGGGGAGCGGCCTACGACCGGAGGCGGGCGCCCGGACCCAGCCGGGCGGTGACCTCCCCCGGGGCGAGGGCGGCGTGGTCCGCGGAGCACTGGACGACGACGCGGACCGGAGCGTCGCAGCCGGTGTGGCGAACGTCCAGCGGCGGGCTCTCCCCGGGGCCGAGGGCGTACGTCTCGCCCCACTGGGTCAGCGCCATGAGGACGGGCCACAGGTCCCAGCCCTTGCGGGTCAGCCGGTACTCGTTGCGGGCGCGGCTGCCGGGCTCCTGGTAGGGGACGGTCTTCAGGATGCCGGCCGAGATCAGCTTCCGCAGGCGGTCGCTGAGGACCGCCTCCGACAGGCCGATGTGCCGGTGGAAGTCGTCGAAACGGCGGACCCCGTTGACGGCGTCACGCAGGATCAGCAGCGTCCATTTCTCTCCGACCACGTCGAGCGTGCGCTGGACGGGGCAGTTCTCCGTGCTCGCCTCAAGCCACTCCATGACGCCATCGTAGGGGTCTGGCTTCGTCATTGACAGCCAGGTGAACGAGAAGCTAGCTTCATTTGAAAAAGTCAGAGGAAAGGGCTCAGTGCTGTGGGACGGACACGTACGTATCAGTGGGACGATCCCGCGGTCCTGGCGGAGGCCGCCGGACGCATGGCCGGCATCGACTTCCTGCGCGAGCTGCAGGCAGGAAGGCTGCCCACCTCGCCGATCAACCACACCGTCGACTTCGCCCTGGACGAGGTGGAGCCGGGGCGGGCGGTCTTCTCCCTGACGCCGGGCGAGGAGCACTACAACCCGATCGGCAGCGTGCACGGCGGCATCTTCGCCGTCCTGCTGGACTCGGCCGCGGGCTGCGCCGTGCAGTCCACTCTCCCGCAGGGCATGGCGTACACCTCCCTCGACCTGACCGTGAAGTTCCTGCGCCGCATCACCGTGGAGACCGGCACGGTGCGCGCCATCGGCACGGTGGTCAGCAAGGGCCGTCAGACCGCCCTCGCGCAGGCGCAGTTGGTCGACGGCACGGACCGGCTGCTCGCCCACGCCACCAGCAGCTGCATGCTCTTCCCGGTGCCGCCCCCGCGCTGAGCCGCGAGCCGGAAGCCCCCCCCCCGGCGCGCCGGGGGGCCGAGCGCGCCCCGGGGTGACCCCAGGGCGCGCGCCATCGTTCCTGCGTCTTCTTCGCCGGCCGGCCTCAGT
The DNA here is from genome assembly GCF_042716195.1 of Streptomyces sp. NPDC058683. Lineage (NCBI taxonomy): Bacteria > Bacillati > Actinomycetota > Actinomycetes > Kitasatosporales > Streptomycetaceae > Streptomyces > Streptomyces sp. NPDC058683. The sequence goes on along the minus strand of NZ_JBHXSK010000012.1, from coordinate 89,932 downwards.
GGCCGGGCGCTCCCTCGGGTGCGCTGTACGCCGGCTGCTGTTCGGCTGTTCCGGTGTCCGTACCGGTCCGGCGGCGGCTCGGTGTCCACAGGAGGGCGCCGGAGGCCAGGCCGAGGGCGGCGAGGAGCCACCAGGCCCGGTGGAAGGAGTCGACGGCGGTGGCCGCGGTGGGCGTGCCGAGGACGGCGACGAAGAGGCTGATGCCGAGGACCGCGCCGAGCTGGCGGAGGCTCGCGTTGATCGCCGAGCCGAGCGCGAACCGCCCCGGCGGCAGCGCCTGGACGGCGGCCCCGGACTGGACGGGCAGGGTGAGCCCGACACCGAATCCGGTGAGCAGCGCGGCGGGCAGCCAGTGGGTGGTCCAGTGCGGGGTGGCGCCGGCGAAGACCGCGATGAGGGCGAGGCCGGCCGTCCAGAAGAGGGCGCCGAAGGTGAGCACCCGGCGTGCCCCGTAGGTGTGGGAGAGACGGCTGGCGGTGCGGGCCACGGCGGTGACCACCAGCGGGGTCGGCGCGGTGGCGAGGGCGGCGCGCAGCACCGAGTAGTGCCACACCGTCTGCAGGAAGATGATGTTGCTGAGCAGCATGCCGTAGAAGGCGGCGGCGAACACCAGGGTCGCCGCGTTGACCAGCCGGAACTGCCGGACCCGGAAGAGCGCGAAGTCCATCACGGGCCGTGCGGTGGCACGGTCGCGCAGGACGAAGGCCGGGAGCAGCAGCGCGGCGAGTACGAAGGCGCCGATCACCCGCGGGTCGGACCAGCCCCAGTTCGGGCCCTCGATGATGCCGAGGCTCAGCGCGGCGGGCATCGCGGCGATCAGCAGGACGCCGAGCGGGTCGGGCAGGCCGTGGGCGTGCGGGTCGCGGGCCTCGCGCAGCAGACGCAGGCCGAAGAAGGCGATCACCGCGCAGATCGGCACGTTGACCAGGAAGATCCAGCGCCAGGAGGCGTACTGGGTCAGCAGGGCGCCCAGGGTGGGGCCGAGTGCGGCGGCCGCCGCGCCCATGGAGCCCCAGGTGCCTATCGCGACCGGCCGCTTGGCCGCCGGGAACTCCGGGAGGATCAGGGACAGCGACGTCGGGGTGACCAGGGCGGCGAACGCCGCCTGCAGGGCCCGTCCCGCGATGAGCATGCCGGCGTTCGGCGCCAGCCCGCACAGGGCGCTCATCGCCGCGAAGCCGGTGATGCCGATGAGGAAGACCCGCTTGCGCCCGTAGCGGTCGGCGAGCCGGCCGGCCGGGATGAGGACGGCCGCGAAGACCAGGCTGTAGGCGTTGAGCACCCACGCCAGATGGCCGGCCGTGGCGTGGAAGCTACGGCCGATGGTCTCGAAGGCGACATTGACGATCGTGGTGTCGAGGAACACCACGAACGCCCCGAGACTGCTCAGCGCCAGCACCCGCAACGCGTGCCGGCGGGCGGCCGCGTCCTGGACCGGCTCCTGCGTCGTCGCTGACCCGGCAGGCGCGGCCGTGGAGGCCCCCTCGGGTACGGCCATGATGTCCTCACATGTGAGTTTGATTTTCCTACCGACGGGTCGGGACGCTACCCCGAGTGGGTCGTGAAACACAACCAACTGGGGGTAACGTGGGCTCATGGACGTACAGCCGCAACAGGCCGGGGAGTCGCAGACGGGCAGCACCGGAGCCGTCACCGAGCCGCTGACCTCAGTGATGGCGGGCATGCCGGTGGGCGTGCGCCCCTGCTCGATCGCCGCCGCACTGGGGATCGTCGGCGAGCGGTGGTCGCTGCTCGCGCTACGGGAGATGTCCTACGGCGTGCACCGCTTCGCGAAGATCGCCGGGTACACGGGCGCACCGCGCGACATCCTCGCCGACCGGCTGCGCAAGCTCGAAGCGGCCGGCGTGATCGAGCGGCGGCAGTACAGCGAGCACCCTCCCCGCCACGAGTACCACCTGACGCAGGCGGGGCAGGAGCTCTTCCCCGTCATGATCGGCCTGCTGCAGTGGGGCGACAGGTGGGCGGTGGACACCCCTGCCGTCGCCTTCCGGCACGAGTGCGGTCACCCCCTGCGGATGGAGTCCGGGTGCCGGCACTGCGAGGGGGAGATCACCCCGGAGTCCCTCTTCCCGCACCTGCCCGACGCGCACGCCTGACCTCGGCACCCCGGCTCCTCGCTCGGACACGGCGACGGCCCGTCCGGGTGGCCCACCGGTCGGCGTCCTCGCCCACCGGTACTCGCGGGCACGCCCGCACCTGTCACCGCCGGGTCAGCGGCGCAGCCCGAGGGCCTCTCGCCCCGCGTAGCGGGCCTGGGCGCCCAGTTCCTCCTCGATGCGGAAGAGCTGGTTGTACTTGGCGGTGCGGTCCGAGCGGGACAGCGAGCCGGTCTTGATCTGGCCGCAGCCCGTGGCGACGGCGAGGTCGGCGATCGTCGTGTCCTCGGTCTCGCCCGAGCGATGGGACATGACGACGGTGTACCCGGCGCGGTGGGCGGTGGCGACCGTGGCCAGCGTCTCGGTGAGGGTGCCGATCTGATTGACCTTCACCAGGACGGAGTTGGCGATGCCGTCGCGGATACCGGCGCGCAGCAGCGTCTCGTTGGTGCAGAAGACGTCGTCGCCGGTGAGCTGGCAGCGGTCGCCGAGCCGGGCGGTCAGGTCCTGCCAGCCGGCGTGGTCGTCCTCGGCCATCGGGTCCTCGACGGAGGCCACGGGGTAGCGGTCGACGAGGGCGGCGAGGTAGTCGGCGTGTTCGGCGGAGGTGCGGCGGACGCCCTCGCCCGTGTAGTCGTAGCCGCCGTCGCGGTAGAACTCCGAGCTGGCCGGGTCCATGACGAGCGTGATGTCGGTGCCGGGCTTGTAGCCGGTCTGCTCGATGGCGCGGACGACGAAGTCCAGGGCCTCGTCGGCGGTGCGCAGGTCGGGAGCGAAGCCGCCCTCGTCGCCCACGTTGACGCTGTGACCGGCGGCCAGCAGGTTGCCGCGCAGGGTGTGGAAGACCTCCGAGCCCATGCGGACCGCCTCGGCGAAGGTGGCCGCACCGATGGGGGCGATCATGAACTCCTGGAAGTCGAGCGGATTGTCGGCGTGGGCGCCGCCGTTGACGATGTTCATCATCGGCACCGGCAGCAGACGGGCGTCGACTCCGCCGACGTAGCGGTACAGCGGCTGCCGGTGGGCGGCCGCGGCGGCCTTGGCGGTGGCCAGGGAGACCCCGAGCAGGGCGTTGGCGCCGAGCCGCGACTTGGTCTCCGTGCCGTCCAGCTCGGTCATCGTGCGGTCGACGGTCGCCTGGTCCTCGGCGTCCAGTCCGGTCACGGCGTCCGCGATGCTCTCGTTCACGGCGTCGACGGCACGGCGAACTCCCTTGCCGTGGAAGCGGGCCGGGTCGCCGTCGCGCAGTTCGACCGCTTCGCGGGCGCCGGTGGAGGCGCCGGAGGGGACGGCGGCGCGGCCCAGTGAGCCGTCCTTGAGTTCGACGTCGACCTCGACCGTGGGGTTGCCCCGGCTGTCGATGATCTCGCGTGCGACGACCCGGCTGATGGCGGTCACGATGCACTCCTCACGCTGGGCCCGTGCGCTGACGGGCGGTAAGTTCCATTGAGAAACAAAGTGAGTCCCGAAAGGGAACTTACTATGGGTGCATGAGGATGCACAACGCTGACGCGACCTGCGGGATCGCCCAGGCCGCCATGGTCCTGGGGGACTGGTGGAATGTCCTGGTGCTGCGCGAGGTCGCCCGCGGCCACGTCCGCTTCGACGCGCTGGCCGCCGAGATCGGCCTGTCCCGCAAGGTGCTCACCGAGCGTCTCGGCAGGCTCGTCGCCCACGGTGTCCTGCACCGCAGCCTCTACCAGCGGCGTCCGGTGCGTTACGAGTACCTCCTCACCGACGCCGGTGCCGGGCTGCTGCCGCTGCTCGTCGCGATGCAGGACTGGGGCGACCGCTGGGTACTGGGCGACGGCGGCCTCACCGCGACGGCGGCGGCGGACGGCGCCGAACACGCCCGCGTCCACGCCCTGGTCGGCACCCGCCTGCCCGACGGCCTCGAACTGCCCGCCGCGCAGGGCCCCGAGGTGCCCCTGGTCTCCCCGGACGCCCCGGCGACCGTGCTGTTCACCTACCCCGGCACCGGAGTCGAATGGGGTGAGCCGCCGATCCCCGGCGCCCCTGGCTGCACGCTGGAGAACCGGCTCTTCCGGGACGCCTGGCCCGACTTCCGGAAGGCGGGCGTGGCGGTACGCGGGATCAGCACCCAACTCGCCCACGAGCAGGCGGAGTTCGCCCGCGCCGAAGAGGTCCCGTACCCCCTGCTCTCCGATGCCGCCCACCAACTTGCGGCGGCCCTGCGGCTGCCGGCCTTCCGCGGTGCGGGTCGGCTGCGCCACAAGCGCCTGATCCTGGTCGTCGACGCCGAACGGACCGTACGGCACATGCTGTTCCCGGTCGACGACATCCCGCACGCGGTCGCGGAGAGTCTGCGACTGGCGGCGAACCCTGCCGACGCAGGCGGGAGCCGACCCGGCGCGGACGGGCGGGGCCAAGGAGCCGCGGGAGCCGACCCGTCTGCCTCCGCTTCCCGGTAGGAGCAGGCGGGCCCTCACCGGAATTCCGCCACGGCGCCCCTGCCCGCCAGCGGTTTCCCCGGTGCCGACGCCCGGAACGAGGAGGGCGGCGATCAGGCGCGAGCCGGCGGGCCTGGTGATGCGGTGGCCGGCGCAGGGTCGTACGGGTGTGCTCGCCCGGCCCGTCGCCGGGCAGGGCTTCGGCCCCCGGCAGGCGCCACCGGGTCAGCGCCCGACCGGGTACGACCGGCGTCACACGGTCGCGAGGGACACCTCGGTCGACTTGATGAGCGCCACGACCGGCGAACCGGCCTTCAGTCCGAGGTCGGCGACCGCGTCCTTGGTGATCGCCGAGGTGAGCTCGCCCCCGTCGACGGTGACCTTGACCGTGGCCATCGCCCCGCCCACGGCGACATCGCTGACCGTGCCCGGCAGCCGGTTGCGGATGGACAGCCCCGTCACGGGACCGGTGGCGAGGGCGACCTCGGTGGCCTTCACCATGGCCCGGACGGCCGACCCCTCGGCGAGCCCCAGGTCCTTGACCGCGTCCAGGGTGATCGCGGCGGTGAGGTCCTGGCCGCCGTCCAGGCGTACCTTCACGGTCGCCATCACCTCGCCGGCGCTGACGGCGGTGACGGTGCCGGGGATCTGGTTGCGGATGCTCAGGCTCATGACGAAGCGCCTCACAGAAAGGTGGACTGGGATGAATTGCTACGCTTTGCATGGATCGTGAATCCATAAACTAGCCGCTCTGGCGGTGCCCGTCGTGCCTCCCGTCGCATCCGCCACCCATGTACTCGCTCGACCCTGGAAAATCCGAGAAAGCGGTGGAACGGCATCCTCGGCCACCGGAATGCCGTCGTCCCGCCGGAGCGACAGAACGGTCGACACGGCAGGTACAGTTCAATTTGATTGACTCGTGAGTGCAGTCAAACCTACCTTCCCTGCTATGGCTCATGACGAACCCACACGGGCGGCCCGACTGCTGGACGCCCAGGCCAAGGCCGAGCGGCTCTTCGCCGAGATGGAGAAGCGGGGGCTGGTGGCGCCGGGCGAAGGAGAGCGGGCGGTCAGCGACCGCGTCCGTGACCTGGCGAACGAACTCTTCGGTACGACCCGGCACTGGCACAAGCGGATCGTGCGCTCGGGCCCGAACACCCTCAAGCCGTACCGGGAGAACCCGCCGGACCGCCTGATCGGCGCGGACGACATCGTGTTCGCCGACTTCGGGCCGATCTTCGAGGAGTACGAGGCCGACTTCGGGCGGACCTTCGTCCTCGGCGACGACCCGGTCAAACGACGGCTCCGCGACGACCTCGCGAAGGTCTTCGCCGCCGGCAAGCGGTTCTTCGAGGCCGATCCGCACATCACCGGGAAGCAGCTGTACGCCGAGGTGGAGCGGCTGGCCGCCGAGGCCGGCTGGGAACTGGGCGGCTGGCACGCCGGCCACCTGGTCGGCGAGTTCCCCCACGAGAAGATCGACGGCGCGGACACCGAGTCGTACATCGCACCCGCCAACGACACGCCCCTGCGCCGCACCGACAAGGCGGACCGTACCTGCCACTGGATCCTGGAGATCCACCTCGTCGACCGGCAGCGGGAGTTCGGCGGTTTCTACGAGGAGCTCCTCACCCTCTGATCCGTCCCGGGCGGCGTCCGGGCCGGGCGCGCCGCGTCAGCGGTCCCGAAGGCGGAGTGCGGTCCCGCTCGCCGGCCCCGCCCGTCACCCGGTTCCGGTCAGCCCGCTCAGTGCGTCCCGTACCCGGCGGCGTTCGGCGGCGCCGGCGGGCTCGTAGATGTCGAGGGCAAGGCGCAGCCGCCGTTCCCCGGCGGGTGTGTCGCCGGCTTGCAGCGCACACATGCCGAGGCTTTCGAGTGCACGGGCCTCCTCGAGTGGGATCCGGCCGGTGCGGGCGAGTTCCAGGGCTCGTCGGTGGCTGGCCGCGGACTCCCGGCCGTCGCCGGTGCTCAGCTGGGGTGCGCCCAGTTTGTTCAGCGCGGACGCCTCGCCGAGGGGGTCGTCGAGGGAGCGGTCGATGGTCAGGGCCTGCTCCAGGGTGTCGTGAAACGTGGGCCTGGCCCGCCCGTCCACCACCGGCGGTCGCGGAGTGGGGCCGCGGTCACTGTTGCAGCGGAGCCGGTCGGCCGTCGGACAGTGCGCGGTCCAGGAGGGCCTCGGATTCCGTCAGGAAGCGCAGTGCGTAGTCCTTGTCGAAGCCCCGCGAGGGCCGGATGGGGTCGCCGTTGCGCCCGAACAGGTCGCCGCTGCGGCCTTCGAGATCCGGAGCGAACATGAGGGGGACCATGCGCCGGGCGTAGCTCTGCGCGGACTGGGCGAGGAGGCCGATGAGCGTTTCGGTCACCCGGTGGACCCCGGTGCCGTCGCCGAGGAGGTTGGCCCGGATGTCGGTCTTGATGACAGCGGGGGCCAGGCCGAAGAAGGACGGCCCGGGGAAGCGGCTGTCACCCGCAAGGGCCAGCGCCTCGTTCCCGGCGAGCGTGTTGCCGTGGGCCTTCATGGCCTTGTAGTCGCCTTCGGTGTTCAGGTCGGTGATCGTGCCGAGTTCGCCCCAGCCGGGCGAGCCCATGACGAACACCCGTGGCCGGAAGGACTTCTCGGTCCTCGCCGACCCGAGCCGGCCGGCGAGTTCCCGCAGGACGGCGAGCCGGCTGAGGAAGCTGACGGCCATGTCCCGCTCCAGGCCCTCGGCGGTCTCCTCGCGGACCTTGCCGGCGAAGGTGCCGGTGGTCAGCAGGAGGAGGTCGCAGTCCTCGACCGGCAGTTCCCGCCCCAGCCCGACGGCCTCCCGCATGGAGGACAGGTCGGCGGGTACGAACGACAGCCGTACCGAAGGAGCCTCCCGGAACGTGCGGCCGACCACCGTCACCCGGGCGCCACGCGAGACGGCCGTCGAGGCGATGGCGCGTCCCAGTCCGTCCGTCCCGCCGACCACCACCAGCTTCCTGCCGGTCAGGTCGAGTTGCTCGACGGGGGCCAGGTGCAGACGCAGTCCGCGGTCGCGCCTCGGCGGCCTCATCCGGCCCGGCGCGATCTCCGTCTGCGACTGTGCTTTGGCTGTGGCCACGATGACTCCTTCGGGATGGGTCCCGCTGAAAGTGCTTGACGAAGCAATCGCATGCTAGCAATTCGGGGCATACCGTTTTCGCCTCGGCGTCATGCGCAGATGTCGATCAGATGCCGAACCCGGATGATCGCGACCACTTCGCGGGGCGGGCCGTCGCCGCACACGCCCCGGGACCGTCGTACCGCGGAAGGAGACCGCCCCGACACGATGATGCCGGGAGTGGACCGGGCGGCACGCCGGTTCCCTGGAGGACGGCCCGCTCGTCCTCACGTTCGGATCCTTCCCCGTCCGCGTCGGCGACCAGAACATCCTTGTGGATCTGCCGTGCGCGACCGTGTGCTGAAGCGGTCGGATACGGTGATCGCCGCCGGGCACTTCCCGCACGGGATGTTCGGTCGGGTCACGCCGACGGGTGACACCTGCACCTGGACCGCCGTTGACGGCTCGCCGTCTCCCGGTAGCCGGGCCGGACAGGCCGTCCCGGCTACCGTGGCACGTCGCCGCTGCGGCCTAGGGCGATGGCTCGGTGGACCGGCCGGGCCGCCGGGTGAAACGTCGCAGGCCCCGTCGTGTGGGCCTGAGCGGCTGGTCCTCGGGGGCGATCGGGTTCTGGCCCGCGGCCAGGGCCGGCGCCGTGGCCGGGGCCGGTACGGACCGGCCGCGCCGTTCGAGCCGGCCCCGGACGGCCTGGGCCATGGCCTGGTGGGACGGTTCCAGCAGCAGGCCCTCCGCCGACAGGTGCTCCCACATGTGCAGCAACTCCTGTCCCCGGGTGGCCACCTGGCCCTCGTCGATCAGCCGCTGCCACGCCGCGGTGGCGCGGGCCACCTCGGGCGCCGCCCGGTTCAGATCGGTGCGGCAGCGGATGCGTGCCACGGTCAGCGCGAGGACGGTGGAGAGCATGTAGTCGCCGCGCTGATACGCGAGGTACGCCTCGATCGCCCGCGCCTCCAGCGAGAGTTCGTCCTCCGCGCCCCTGCGCAGCGTGAGGTGCTCCCGCAGCGCGCTGGCGAGGACGAACGCGGCGTGCAGCTCCTCGCGCTGCGCGTGCTGGATGATGCGCTCGACGCGGGCGAGCGGAGGAAACGACTCCTCCTCCGCGGCCGTACGCTCGCGCCCGGGCGGCAGGTCCTCCTCGTCGGCGATGGTCCGGCTGGAGCCGTCGGGGTACACCCGCAGGCGGGCCACCTGCTGTACGGTCCGGTCGATGACGGTGGCCGCCACCGGTGCCCGCAGGGTGCGGGCGAACATGGCGATGGCGTCGAGTATCGCCTCGTTGGGGGGCCGCGTGCCGCCCATCTCCAGGAGATGGCCGTTGACCACCGTCGACCCGTCCTCGGCCACATAGGCGTCGAGCCGGATCAGCGGCGGTGCGCTGAGCGCGGGCAGGTTTCCCTCGTTACGGGGGGTCAGCGAGTAGGTCATCCGTTCAGACTCCGGGTCGGACGACACCGACGATGGGCATGGAGGCGGCCGGGGCGATCGTGACCGTGCGTCCGGGCCGCGGGGCGTGGACGATCTGCCCGCCCCCTATGTACATGCCCACGTGCGTGGCGTCGTAGTAGATGATCAGGTCTCCGGGCCGCACGGAGGCCAGGCCGACCCGGGTCAGCCCCTGCCACTGCGCCTGCGAGGTACGGGGTATGGGGTGCCCGGCAGCCGCCCACGCCGTGGAGGTGAGTCCCGAGCAGTCGTACGACGAGGGCCCCACGGCGCCCCACACATACGGTTTGCCTATCTGCGCCATCGCGAAGTCGACGGCCTTCGCGGCCGCTCCGCTGGCCTTCGTCCCGCCGCCGCCCGAGCCGGAACCGGTCGAGGTGCCGCCTGAATCGGGCCCCGTCCACTGGGACTTGGCCTGCTGCGCCTCCTCCTTCTCCAACTGGGCCAGTTTGCGGGTCTGTTCCTTCTTGAGTCCCGCCTCGATCCGCTCGGCCTCGGCGATCTTCTTCTCGATCTTCCCTTTCGCCTCGGCCTTGTTCGCGCGGCTGCTCTTCAGCTCCCGCAGCTTCTCCGCGGCGGCATCGGTCTGCCGGTCCAGCTCCGCGCGGGCGCTCTTCTGGCTCTCGGACACATTGACCAGACTCCGCAGGGCCTGACGGGCCTGGGAGGCGTCGTTCAGAGCCTGGTCGGGGTGGTCGCCGAGCAGCAACTGGATGCCCGTGGAGTCGAGATTGCCCCCGCGGTACTGCGTCCGGGCGGCCGCACCCACGAGGTCGTGCAGATCGTCCAGCCGGCCCTCGGTGCGGGCCAGGTCCTTGCGGAGCGACGTCAGCCGCTTCTCCTGCTCGGTCGCCTTCACGTCCGCGGTGTTGTACGCCTCGGTGGCCACCTCCGCCTCGCGGTAGAGGCCGTTCAGCTCGTTGTGGATGTCCTCGATCGACTGGTCGTCCCGTGGATCGCCCGGGGCCGCGTAACTCGGGCCGGGTAACAGGGTGATCGCACAGACGAAGACTGCTATGACGGCGGGGCTGCGCAGCCGTCTGCCGCCGGTCGACACGTTCATCGGCTCCATCTTCAGAGGTCGCGTGCAGGCGGCTCAGACGGGTGACTTGCCCATCGCGGTTGCCACCGCGGTTCTCACGGAGCACCGTTCGAGCCTCGAACACACTACCTCCCCCTGAACGGCTGCCCCTTGTATCCCGACACGTGTCGCAAACAGCACACGTCGCTCGAGCGGGTGCCGGCCTCTCCGGAGCCGGTCCCGGAGCCCCGGGAACTCAACGACCCGAAGCGCAACTGGTTGCCGGGACGGAGTCGGGCGGGGTGCCGTCGGTCGAAACAGCCCGCAAGGCCGGGCCGGTTCACGAGACAATGATCACTGTCCGCCTGTGCGTATTGCTTGGGGAGGTCTTGTGAGTCCGAGTCCGAGTGAGGTGTTTCTCCGCCTTGTCCACGGGGTCGCCGACGGCAACTTCGGCGAGTTGCCCGACCTGTATGGCGAGGTCACCGATGTCCGGCATCCGATGGCGACGCCGGAGTCCGAGCCGTTGACGAGTCGCCGTGCGCTCCAGGAACACTTCACCGTGCCGGCGGAGGATCGGGGGTCCTTGCCGAAGCGGCGGGTTGTCGATGTCGTCGTGCACGAGATGGCCGATCCCGAAGTGATCGTCGCCGAGTTCGCCTACGAGTTCACGGCGCCGGACGACTCCACCGCCAAGGTGCCCTGCGTCTTCGTCATGCGTGTGCGGGACGGACGGATCATCGAGTCACGGGACTACATCGACCCGATCCGGACGTACACGGCACGCGGGGACCTCGACCTCCTCATCACGTCATTGCGGAAGGACGTTTCCTGAGACTCGTGGGGCCGCGGCAGCCGTGCCTGCCGACGCCCGCCCCTCCCGGGCGGTCGGCCGGCGCTCTCCCGGGTTCAAGCGGGTTGCGGGGTTGACCTCCCTGCTCCCCGCCGTCGGCTGCGGCGGCCGCCCACCAGGCGGCAGACGACGTAGACGGTGAACGAGATGGTCGTGACGTAGGGGCTGATGGGGATGCTGCTGCCCAGGGCGAGCAGGATCCCGCCCTCGATCGAGACCACGGCGAAGGCCACGCTGAGCAGCGGGAGCAGAACCGGCGAGGCGGTGACGCGGGCGGCGGCGGCCGCCGGCGTCACCACGAGGGTGAGGACCAGCAGGGCACCCACGACCTGCACGGACAGGGCGACCGTCAGACCGAGCACGAGCATGAAGGCGAAGGACAGTCCCCGCACCGGCACCCCGCGGGCCTCGGCGACGTCCGGGTCGGCGCTGGCGAAGGCCAGCGGGCGCCAGATGACCGCGAGGACGACGAGGACGAGGGCCGAGGTGCCGAGCAGCCACTTCGTCTGCGGGGTGTCGACGGCGACGATCTGCCCGGTGAGGAGGCCGAACTTGTTGGCGGCCCGGCCCTTGTAGAGGGCGAGGAAGAGCACGCCGAGGCCGAGGCCGAAGGGCATGAGGATGCCGATGGCCGAGTTGCGGTCCCGGGCGCGCGCTCCGAGGATGCCGATCGCGCCCGCCGCGACGAGTGAGCCGGCGATCGAGCCCGCCACGATGTCGACCCCCAGCAGCAGCGCCGCCGACGCACCCGCGAAGGACAGCTCGCTGATGCCGTGCACCGCGAAGGGCAGGTCGCGCATGATGACGAAGACCCCGGCCAGGCCGCCGACCAGGCCGAGCGCGGCACCGGCGATCAGGGAGTTGCGGACCAGCGCCAGCAGTTCGCCGTAGTTCTCGAAGCTGAAGATCTGCTGCCAGATCCCGTCGGCGAGCGTCATGAGCGGACTCCGTCGGTCCGGTGGGTCTCCCGGGCGGGGTGGTGAGGCGGTGCGGCGACCTCGTCGGGTGCTCCGACGACCACGACCCGGCCGTGCACGCGGACGACGTCGACCCGGGTGCCGTACAGCTGGGACAGCGATGCGGACGTCAGGACCTCCTCGGGTGTCCCGATCCGGTGGCCGCCCCGCGCCAGGTACAGCACCCGGTCCACCAGCCCGAGGACCGGGTTGATCTCGTGGGTGACGAAGACGACCGCCGTGCCGTGGGAACGGCGCCGGGCGTCCACCAGTTCGGTGACGGCCCGCTGGTGGTTCAGGTCGAGGGAGAGCAGCGGCTCGTCACACAGCAGGATCCGCGGGTCGGTCGCCAGGGCCTGCCCGATGCGCACACGCTGGCGCTCGCCTCCGGACAGCAGGCCGAGCGGGACATCGGCGTACGCCGACGCCCCGACCGCCTCCAGGATCCCGTCCACCCGGCGGCGGACGGCACCCGTGCGCAGCCTCGGCCCGAAACGGTGCCCGTCGATCCCGAACCGCACGAGGTCGCGGGCACGCAGCATCGCCTGCGCGGACAGGGCCGCCTGCTGCGGGACGTACCCGATGTGCCGGCCGCCCTTGTGCGCGGGCCGGCCGAGGACCGTCAGCGTCCCGGCGGACAGCGGCTGCCTGCCCAGCAGGGCACGGACGAGGCTGGTCTTGCCCGACCCGTTCGGCCCGAGCACGGCCAGGAACTCCCGTGGCCGTACGTCGAGATCGAGGCCCTGCCAGACCACCCGCTCGCCGTAGGACACGGCGGCTCCGCGGAGGCTGAGCACCGGTGCGGGGCCGCTGCCGCCGGCCTCGGTGTCGCCCTGGCGGGACTGGGGTACGGGGGTCACGGCCGCGCGCCTCACTCGGCCAGCGCGCTCGCGAGCGCGTCGACGTTCGACGTCATCCAGCCGAGGTAGTCCTGCCCCTTGGGCAGCGTCTCGGTCACGGGCACGACGGCGATGCCGGCCGCCTTGGCCGCGTTCTCGACCTTCTCCGTCTGCGGACCGGAGGTCTGCGCGTTGTAGACCAGCGCCTTGACCCGCTTGTCGCTGTACAGGGCCAGGGTGTCCCGGAGGGTCTTCGGGGAGACGTCGCTGCCTTCCTCGACGGCCTCGCTGAACTCCGCGGGCGTCCGGTTGACCAGACCGCTCGCCTCGGTCATGTACAGCGGCACCGGCTCGGTGATGCCGATGCCCGCACCGCCGTGTTCCTTCTTGATCTGCGCTTCCTTCGACTCCAGCGGGGTGAGCTTCGCCTTGAAGGTCTCGGCGTTCCTGGTGAAGGCCGCGGCGTCGGTGGCATCGGCCTTGCCCAGGGCGGTGGCGATGCTGTCGGCGATCTTGGCGACGGTGGGGAAGTCGTACCAGACGTGCTCGTTGAGCTCGCCGCCCTTCGGGGCGGTCCTGCCGGAGACCTTGACGGCGTTGATCACCTCGGCGGCGGAGTCGCTGCTCTTCAGCATGCGGTCGACGAAGTCGTCGTAGCCCCCGCCGTTCTCGACGACGACCTTCGCCTTGGACAGGGCCAACTGGTTCTGGGTGTCGGCCTCGTAGGAGTGCGGGTCCTGGTCGGGGTCGCTGATGATCGAGGTGACGTCGACATGGTCGCCGCCTATCTGCTCGACGATGTCGCCGTAGACGTTCGTCGAGGCGACCACCGGGATCCTGGACGAGGAGGCCGGGCCCGACGCGGAACTCCCGTCGCTTCCGGAGTCCGACGAGCTGCCGCAGCCGGCCAGGAGGGCCAGGGAGGCGCCGGCCATGAGCGCCAGGCTGCGGGACGGGGACGGGGGCATGGGTCCTCCACGACGGGTCGGAGCGGGATTCTTCGCAAGGGTGGGAACAGCCGGTCGAAGCCGGCGTCCACCACGCTAGATGGAAATGAATGTCAGGACCATGGCTGGATCAGATAGATATGAAAATCGTTGCCAAGGCTTGACGTGGCGGCTGTGGTTGCCGTGTGCGGCATGTGCGGGTGGCAATACCTGTCGTTTTACGTCTTGCGTGTGTGGTTCGAGGGTGTCGCGTGGGCTGTCATGAGGTGTCCGATCCTGAGCGCTTAATGACGGTTGTAGGCGGAAATGATTACGCCCGAACGGTCGTCGGAGCCGCTCGGCCGATGCGGGCCGAAAGGGAAGGTGCCTGTCGTGGGAGTGCCCCTGTATCTGCGACCCCGACTGGAACCTCCGCTCAGCTCGCTGCTGGAAGCCGGACCGTTCCTGCACTCGCTCGTCGACGCGCTCGGTTCGCCGCTCAACGTGCTGCTCCCGGACCGGATCGCCGAGAACGCTGAGCGGTTCCGGGCCGTCTGCCGCGCGCACCACCTCGCCGGGCGGGTGTACTTCGCGCACAAGGCGAACCGGTCCAGCGCGCTGGTGCGGCGGTTGGCGGCGGCGGACCCGGCCTGGGTCGGCATCGACGTCGCCTCCCTGGGGGAGCTGCAACACGCCCTGGGCGGCGGCTTCACCCCGGACCGGATCATGGCCACCGGCCCCAAGGCGCCGGAGTTCCTGTGGCTGGCCGCCCGCACCGGGGTGACGGTGAACCTCGACTCGCCCCACGAACTCGACCAACTGGCCGACTTGGTGCGGAAGTACGACCTGCCGCGCGTCGATGTCCTGCTGAGGCTCTCGGAGTTCGAGTCGGAGCGGGATCTCCAGGGCGTGCGCGTGCTCGCGCGGCGCAGCCGTTTCGGCTCCCCGGCCGGGGACGTCGGCGAACTGCTCTCCGCCGTCGAACGGCACCGTGACGCCGTCGAGTTGACGGGCATCGCCTACCACCTGGACACCACCGCCCAGGCGGAGAAGGCCCGCGCCCTGGAGCGCTGCGTGAAGGTCATGGACGAGTGCCGGGCCCGGGGCCTCGCACCGCGCGCCCTCGACATCGGCGGCGGCTTCGGAGCCGGTTACGTCGCCGACGCCGGCGAGTGGGAGCGCTACACCACCGCGCTGACCGAGGCGGTGCTCGGCGCCCGCCCGCCGCTGACCTGGCGCGGCCACGGCTACGGGCTGCGCAACGAGGGCGGCACGGTACGGGGGGCGGCGGCCCTCTATCCGGCGCACCGCCCCAACGCCGGCCCCGGCTACCTCGACGAACTCCTCTCCCTGCCCGCGCCCGCCCTGGGCCGCCCGTCGGCCACCCTGCTCCTGGAGCACCTGTACGACCTGTACACCGAACCCGGCCGGGCCCTGGTCGACCAGTGCGGGCTCTCCCTGGCACGCGTCCTGGACGTACGGCGCACGGAGGGGACTTCGGGTCCGGGTGCGTATCTGGTGCGTCTGGGCATGAACGCCGGGGACGTGAGTCTGGAGGAGCACGGTGTGCTCGTCGATCCCGTACTCCTGCCTCGCCCGGGTGCGGAACCGGATGACGGCGAGGACCCGGTGGGCGTGCATCTCGTCGGCAATCTCTGCCTGGAGGCCGATCTGATCACGCGCCGCACGGTCTTCCTGCCCCGGCTGCCGCGCGCCGGGGACCTGCTCGCCTTCGCCAACACCGCGGGGTACGCGATGGACTTCCACGCCCATCACGCACAACGGCAGCCGGTCGCCAGGACCGTGGCCGTCGTACGAGAGGGGGACTCCTGGCGCTGGTGCCTGGACGAGGAGTACTGGCCGATCACACATCCCGGGGGAGCCTGGTCATGAGGTACGACAGCATCACGGAGGCCATCGGCAACACACCGCTGGTACGCATCGACCCGGCCGTACACGGCCTGCGCCGCATCGACCTGTACGCGAAACTGGAGATGCTCAACCCCTTCGGCTCGGTCAAGGACCGGCCCGCCTGGAACATGGCCCGCCCGCTGCTCGAAGCCGCCGCCGGGAACGGCGAGACGGTCGTGGAACTCTCCAGCGGCAACACCGCGAAGGCGCTCGCCCTCCTCGCCGGGATGCACGGCCTGCGCTTCAGGAGCGTCACCAACCGGATGCGGGTGCCGGAGATCAGGGAACTGCTCCTGCTGCTCGGCGCCGAGATCGAGGAACTGCCCGGACAGAGCGAGTGTCTCGACCCGACCGACACGGACGATCCGCTGACCCGCTTCCACCAGGCGCTCTCCGAGCCGGGAAGCAGGTATCTGCACACCGATCAGTACTTCAACCCGCTCAACACCGAGGCGCACGCGGCGGGCACCGGCCCGGAGATCATCAAGGACCTGGACGGACGCGCCCCCGACTGGTTCATCGCCTGCGTCGGTACGGCCGGTTCGTCGACCGGCGTGGCCAGGGTGCTGCGCGAGCACGACCCCGACGTACGGGTCCTCGGCCTGGTCGCCGACAAGTCGGACTTCATCCCCGGTATCCGCACCATCGACGAGGTGCACCAGGTGGGTCTGTTCGACCCGGCGACGTACGACACCATCGAGTCGGTGACCTCCGCGGAGGCCATCGAGGGCATGCTCACCCTCATCCGCCGCTGCGGACTGCTGTCCGGACCGACCGGCGGCGCCGCCTATCTGGGCGCGGTACGCCATCTGCGTTCCCTGGACGTGGAGTTGACGGATGCCGCACCCCGTCACACGGCGGTCTTCATCGTCTGCGACCGGGCCGAGAGCTACCTGAGCTATGTACGGCAGCGCCGCCCCGAACTGCTGGGCGGGCCGCGCCGGGGACACTCCGTCACCGCCCTCACCGACGCCGAGGTCCTGGCCGGGGCACGGACCGTGGACACCGACGGCGCGCGGCGCTGGATCACCGCAGGCGAGCCGCGCCCGCTCGTCGTCGATCTGCGCGGCCCGCATGCGTACGCCGCGCTGCACATCGAGGGGTCCGTCAACATCGTCGACGAGCTCTTCGACGAACTCGTCCGCGCCGGACTGCCCTTCAGCAAGGCGCAACCGGTGCTGCTGGCCTGCCCGGTGGGTGAGAAGTCCGCCCGGTACGCGGCGCTGCTGACCCGGCTGGGGCACCCGGACGTCCGCAGCCTCGCCGGCGGGATCGTCGCGTGGCGGGACGCGGGTGCCCCGCTGGTGCGGGAATGAGCGTCGAGTCGACCCGCCAGACCGAATCGGTGCTCTGGCAGCGGGAGTTGAGGGAGCAGTTCCCCATCATCACCGCCCACCCCGAACTGGCCTACCTCGACAGCGCGGCCACCTCGCAGAAGCCCCGGGCCGTGCTGGACGCCGTACACGCCTACCTCACGACGGCCAACGCCAACGCGGGCCGCGGCACCTACCCGTGGGCCAACCGGACCACGGAACTGGTGGAGCGGACCCGGGAGCGCGTCAAGGAGTTCCTCGCCGACCCGGAACCGCGGCGGTCCGCCGTCCACTTCACCAGCGGGACCACCGAGGGGCTGCGAACCGTCGCCCGGGACTGGCTCACCCGGTACCTCACCGACGGCGACGAGATATTCGTCCCCTTCGCGGATCACCGGGCGAACCTCGACCCCTGGCTGGAGACGCAACGGCTGCTGGCCGACCGGGGGATCGCCATCGGCGTGCGGGCACTGCCGTACCAGACGCGGTCGGGCGACTACGACCACCGGGCGCTGGACGACGTCGTCGGCCCGCGCACCCGGTTCGTCGCCGCCACGCACGTCCACCACGTGTACGGCGGCGACATGAACGTGCACCGCATCCGCGCGGCCGTCGGCCCGGACGTGCCGATCTGCCTGGACGCGGCGCAGAGCGTCGGCCATCTCCCGGTCTCCGTGGCCGAGTCCGCGCTCGACGTCGACTTCGTCGTCTTCTCGGGACACAAGGCGCTGGCCCTGCCCGGCACCGGGGCGGTGTGGGCGCGGAACGCGCGCGGCCCGGTGTTCGAACCCGGCGGCTGGCAGGGCACGCCCAACACCGTGGGCATCGCCTCCCTGGAGGCCGCGCTGGACTGGCTGGGCGCGGTGGGCACGGACCGTATCGCCCGCTGGACCGGCGCCCTCACGGCCCGGCTGACCGAGGGACTGCGGCACCTCGGCTCGTACGAGATCCTGGGCTGCCAGTCCAGTCTCGGTGCCGACTCCGCCCTCTCCGCCGCCCAGCGGCGCCACGGCATCGTCACCTTCCGGCACCACGGCATCCCCTCCGACGACCTCGGCTTCATCCTTTTCAGCTACGGCTTCATGGTGCGGGCGGACAGCCTGTGCCAGGCCGGGGCGACCGCGAAGGACGGTTCGGTACGGGTGAGCCTGCATGTGTACAACACGGAGGCGGAGATCGACCGTCTGCTGCAGGTGCTCGCGTCACTGGAGTGAACACGGACTGGACCGGATGCAGGACGAAGGAACGAATGAAAACCGTTTCCACCTGTAGATTCGGCGGTATCGACGACGGGTGAGCGACGGAAGAGGTGGCGCGGCCAGATGGGCGTGAGCATGGCGACGGCCAGGCACTGGGTGGAGCGCTGGGAGCGGCAGCAACAGCGTTACGCCGTCGACCGCGAGGAGCGGTTCACCGTGATCGCCGATGTCGTCGAGCATGTCTCGGCCGGCCGGGCCAGGCCGCTGCTGCTGGACCTGGGCTGCGGGCCGGGCTCGCTGGCGGCGCGGCTCGCCCGGCGGTTGCCGGAGGCGGAGATCGTCGCCGTCGACATGGACCCGCTGCTCCTGGAACTCGCCCGGACCCACCACGCCGGCGCCGCCCGCTACGTCGACACCGTGATCGGCGACGACGGCTGGACCGACGCCCTCGACCTGCACCGCCCGCTGGACGCGGCCGTCTCGACCACCGCCCTGCACTACCTCCCCGAGCCGACGCTGCTGCGCACCTACCGCCGCCTCGCCGCACTCCTGCGCCCCGGCGGGGTCCTCGTCAACGGCGACCATTTCCCGGCGGCCGGCCCACCCTGCGCCGAACTCGCGGCACTCGTGGGCCGCCGGCGGGCCGAGCGCTCGCGCTCTCACGCGTACGAGGACTGGCGGTCGTGGTGGCGCGCGGCGGCCGCGGAGCCCGAACTGGCCGATCTGCTGAGCGAGCGCGAGCAGCGCATGGCCGCGTACGGCGGGGCCGGCGGCGACCACGACCTGACAGCGGCCCGCCACACCGAACTGCTCCGGCAGGCGGGCTTTCGTCACGTCGCCCCCGTCTGGCAGTTCGGCGACAGTCACGTCCTCGTCGCCGTCAAGGACTGACCCCCGCGGACAGGTCAGAGGCCGAGGCTCATCAGGATCTCGTCGCGGTCGTCGCCGGGGGCCACGCGCAGTGCCCCCGGCCACCGCCCGACCTCCGTCCAGCCCAGCTTCCGGTAGAAGACATCGAGCCCCGTACCGCCCCGCGCGGTGAGACCCAGCCGCTCCAGGCCCATCTCGTCGCGGGCGATGCCGGGCACGCGGCGCATCAGCGCCGCACCGATGCCCAGGCCACGGAAACGGGGGTGCGTCTGGACATGGTTGACCACCCCGCAGTGCGCGACGAGCGGATGCTGATCCCGGCGCAGGAGCAGCCAGCCCGCGAGCACGCCGCCCACGGTGGCGAGGAGCAGCCGGCCGCGCGGCGGGCCGAGTCCGCGGACGATCCGGTCGACTTCGGGCTCCACGTCCCGCGTGCTCACCGGCGGCAGCGGAAAACCGGCGGCGATGACCGCCCCGCCCGCGTTGGTCACCGCCGTCCAGCAGTCGACCAGCTCCCGTCTGAGGTCAGCGGTGGCCTCCTGGGGCCGGGTGACCTGTGCGAACGCGGGTGGCCTCCCCGTCACGTGCGCTGTCATGGCGATCACCCTGCCAGACGGGCCGCCGTGCGACGGCCCGTCCGGCGCCGCGGCGGCGACGCACGGAGGCGATCGGCGTGGGTTCCGTCGGTCAGGGCGTGCCGTGTCCTACGCCCAGCAGCCGTTGACCGTGGCGGCGAGACCGTCCAGGGCGTCCTTGGTGGCGGCCGGATCGGCGGTGGAGTTGTTCTCGATGAAGGAGAAGATCTTCCAGCGTCCGTCTCCGGCCTTCGTCAGTCCGCTCAGTGCGATCGCGCCGGTGAGCGTGCCCGTCTTGGCGCTGACCTTCCCGACGGCGCACTGGGAGTCCGCGGTGTCGAACCGGCCCCACTCGGGGCCCAGCGTCGAGCCCGCCTCACCCGCGACGGGCAGACCGTCCACGATGTACTTCAGGGTCTGGCTGTTGGCGGGGTCGTCGGCCAGGTCGAGGAGGTCGGCGATGGTCTGTGCCGGGATGCGGTTGGCGCGGGACAGCCCGCTGCCGTCGTGGATCACGAAGTTGTCCAGGGACACGCCGTACTGGCCGAGGATCTGGCGTACGACCGCCGTGCCGTCCTCGAAGGTGGCCGGGCGGCCGGCGGCGAGCGCGGTCGTCCGCAGCAGGGTCTCGGCGATGTCGTTGTCGCTCACCTTGAGCATGTGCTCCACGATGGCCGACAGCGCGCCGGACTGGTGCTGTGCCACGGGGACGGTTCCGGTGCCGGCGACGCCGTGGGTGACGCTCCCGGTGACGGTGACACCCTGCTTGGCGAGGAGCTTGGCGAAGGTCTGACCGGCGTCCAGGGACGTGTCCGTGACGTGGTGGCCGTCGACCACCAACGCCCGTACCGGGGCTACGGAGTCGGGGTAGTAACCGTCGTTCCAGCCGGTGGCGAGCGTGGGCTCGGGGAAGAGGCTGTCGTCGACCTGCACCGTGACCGAGGTCAGGCCCGCGCTCTTCAGGCCCGCGACGACGGTCTTGGCCATCGCGTCGAGGTCGGCGGACGTGAGGGTGCGGTCCCCGCCTCCGACCAGGGTGAGGGTGCCGGCGCCGTAGACGACCTTCGTGGTGAAGCGGTGGTCGGGACCGAGGACCGTCAGCGCGGCGGTCGACGTGGCCAGCTTGGTGTTGGACGCGGGCATCAACGCGGTGGTCGCGTCGTGACCCCATACGACCTTGTTGGACTCGGCGTCGATGACAACTCCGCTGAGCGTGCTGCCCAGACGGGTGTCCTGGATGCGGGTGCCGAGGTTGTCCGCGATCTTCTGCTCGGCGGGGTCGAGCGTGGCGGCGGCGGTCTTGGAGACGGTCTTCTCGGCGGCGAAGGCGGACGTGCCGAACAGGATCGTCCCGGCCACGGGGGCGGTCACCGCGATGACGGCGGCACGGCGGAGCGCCGGATTGATCGTCTTGTTCCTGCGGTGGCGTCCACCCGCGCGGTCGGCGGAGGGCGAGTTCAGCATGGGGGCCTCGGTACGGGGTGCGGAGTGGGGGAGGTACAGAAGATCCAGGGATCTTGGAAGGGAAAGTAACAGCTGTAACTGGCGTTACCCGTGGGTACGTTGTGAAGCGGAGGAGCCTGGCTGGATTGCGACGGTGCCGGACTTCTGCGGCGGCTCCTTCGGCCGACAGGAACGAGGATTCGCCGAGGTCCCTGTTCCTGCCGCCGCCGGAGGCGTTCGAGGTGCTTCGGTCGGCCGAGGTCGCGAGGCGCTCATCGTCCCCAACGGGTGGCTCCTGCGCTCGGACTCGGTGACAGCTCGGCGATTGACGCGCGGAGGGGTGAAGATTAGACTTCCATGGAAGTTAACTTCCGGAGAAGTCCGATGCTCGCGGAGCTCGGGCAAGGAGCGTGGTTCTCGTGGCGTTGCGGGCGGACAGGCATTCCCGGGCCGGGACGTCGGAGCTGGGCGAGGCCGCCGCTGCCTGGGCAGGCGAACTGCCGGGTCTGGATCTCGCACCCTTCCTGGTGTCCGCCGGGATCCTGCGCCTCGCGCAGCAGGTCGAGCATGCCTTCGCGGTTCTTGCGCGCAGCAGCGGCATCGGGCCCGGTGATCTACGCGTGCTTCTGGCGCTTCGCAGGTCCGCGCCGGAGTACGCGATGAGCCCGACGTCGCTGTTCAAGCGGCTGATGATCACTTCGGGAGCGGTCAGCAAGCAGGTCGACCGCCTCGCCGAGCTGGGGCTGGTCGAACGCGTACCGGATCCCGAGGTCCTGCGCGGGGTGCTGATCAGCCTGCGGCCGGCCGGGCACACGATCGCGGAGGACACGATGCGTCGGATCGCGACGTCCTTCTGCGGCCTGGAGCACCTGAGCGCCGCCGAAGCGAGCCAGGCGCTCGACGTGCTCAGCAGCTTGCAGCGGACGATGGACGCGGCCGCAACCACAGAGCAGACCTGACGGGTGTGAGACGGAGGCCATGATGCCACTCGCCGTTCCCTATGCTGTCAACGCGACCTCGATGCCGCACTCGACCGTCTGGGACGACATCGAGAACGTGGCCGCGACCGGCACGCGCGGCCTGGGACTGTGGGAGCGCAAGCTCGCCGGCGTTCCGGACACGGAGGTCGCGCAGCGGATGCGCGCGGCCGGGATCTCCGCGACCTTCTGCGTGCCGGCCGTCAACTGCGTTCTTCCCTCCCAGATCGACCCTCCCGGCGCGCCCCAGGACATCCTCGCCAGACGCGACCTCATCTGCGCGAGCATCGAGCGGCTCGCGGCGTTCACGCCGGAGGTGGTCACCATCGCCCCCGGGGCGTCCGGAGACCCCGACGAACCGGCGGGTCCGCTGGACGCCGTCCTTGAGGTCCTGCCCGCCATCGCGGACACCGCCGCGGCCTGCGGCGTCCGCGTCGGACTGGAACTGCTGGCCCGGCGGCGCGGCTCGGCGGTGCCGTCGATGCGGGAGTTGGTCGACGTCGTCGACACCGTGGGCCGGGACAACGTGGGGATCATGTTCAGCGTCTTCCACAGCTGGTCCGATCCCGGGCTGCATGAGGATCTGCGCCGGTACGCCTCGCGGATCAACAGTGTCCAGGTGTGCGACATCCGCGACCCGGAGCGCTGTGCCTTCGATCGCGAGCTCCCGGGAAAGGGGCGAGGAGTCGCACCGGAGATCATGGCCACTCTCATCGAAGCCGGTTATCGCGGATGGTGGGAGCTGGAGATCTTCTCCGACGACGGAACCTACGGCACGGTACTCCCGGACTCCTACTGGGCCATGCCACCGAAGCGCTTTCTGCTCGAGGCGCGCGAGGCCTTCGACCGGACGCACGCGGCGGCGCTCGACATCCTGGCGAACCGGGAAGGCCGAAGGACGCGACGGCCATGACCGGGGGCATCCCCGAACGCTCGCTGCCCCAACGCATCTTCGGTCTCCTCGACATCGTCGCAACGGCCCCGCACCCCCTGACGCTGAGTGAGATCGCACGCCGCGCCGGCCTCCCGGTCTCCACGGCGCACCGCTTGCTGGGCGAGCTGCTCCAGGGCGCCGTGCTGGTCCGCACGGCATCCGGCCGCTACCAGCTCGGGGAGCACATCTGGCGCCTCGGCGCCGCCGCGCCCTGGGAGCGGGAGCTGCGCAGAGCCTCGGCGGTGCACCTGCACGCCTTGGCGCGCCGCACCGGCGCAGGGGTGGCACTGGCGACACTCAGCGGCGATCACCTGCTGTGCCTCGACACCATCGCCGCGCCCGGTGTCGGCCTGGTACTCGCTGCCTCCGGCGACGAACTCCCCCTGACGGCCACGAGCGCGGGAAAGGCACTCCTGGCGACCACGGCACGGGACCGGCTGGCCACCGTCCTGAGCAAACCGCTGCCACGCCTGACCCCCTTCACCCTCGTGGCACCGCACCTGCTGGTGGCACAAGTGGAACGCGCCCGCCGGAACGGCTACGCGACCGCACACAACGAAGCCGCCGCCGGCCAGGCCTCCATCTCGGTCGAGGTGCCTACCGGGCCGGACCGCGTGCCCATGGCACTGACCGTCCTGACGCCCGCGCCTCACCACGCCCTCACTCGGCTGCTGCCCCCGCTGCGCGCGGCCGCCGCCGCCATCGCGGCTGCCGTGACGGCCCCGCACCCCCCGCTCTGACACGGACGCACTGCCCACCCAGGTCCGCCGGCGGTGTCCGCCCGCCGTGGCCCGAGCACCTCGATCGCCCGCTCACGCAGGCTCGTCCCGCGGATCCTCCCGCCGCGCGATTGCGGTCTTCGTCTCACAGGAACCGCTGCAGGTGGGCGTCGCCGGGGAGCCAGGGGCGCCACGGGCGTTCGGCGGTCGCCGGGGTACCGGTGTGGAGGAAACGGGACCACGCCCGCTGCAACGCGGCCGACAGGTCCGGTGCCCGGATGTCGCGTTCGTAGAGCACGGCGAATTGGGAAGCGGCGAACGTGCCGAACAGCAAAGGGATCTCGATGGTGTGTGTCGCCGCGAGCCGACTGCCCCAGGCCGGGCTGGGATGGGCGTACTGGGCGCGGAACACCCGCGAACCGGTCGCCGCCGCACGGCCGGCCCACTGGTCGGCCGGCAGCGTGTACAACTGCTCGGTGATGAGCGCCGCCGCTGCGGTGCTCGGCGTCTCAGCGGGCTGAACCGCCGCTGCGTACCGTTGCGCGACAGCCGGCCCCAGCATGGCGGTGAGCACGGAGACCGCCTTGTCACGGCTGACGTCCTGGGGCCATTCGTCGTCGACGAAGAAGAAGGTTCCCTCGTCTGCCGTGGTCGTGATCAGAGTCGGGCGCACCGGTGCGGCAGACTGCAGATCGGCGAGCGGAGCTGCCAGCCACCCGGTGGCGGTCGGCCAGAAGCGGTGTTCCGCGCCGATGTCCCGGGTCGCGGAGAGGACGCGCGCACCGGGCACGGATCCCAGTTCGGACACCCGGACGCCGAGCCGGGACGCCAACGCCTCGACCGCTCGCTTTGAAGCCGCCGGTGACTGCAGAGCCGGGACGCCGCTGTGCAGCACCACCTGGGCGAAGAGGTGGCGGTACGCGGGCGACAGGGACAGCAGGGCGGCGCACATCGCTCCCGCGGATTCACCGCCCAGCGTGACGCGCCCCGGGTCACCGCCGAACGCGGCGACGTTCTCGTGTACCCATTCGAGTGCCGCCACGAGATCGTGCAGGCCGAGGTTGGCCGTGTCCGCCCCCAGCGCATCGTGACAGGCGAAGCCCAGGGCCCCCAACCGGTAGTTGACCGTGACGACCACGGCCGACGCCGCTTCCGCGAGCAGCGCGCCGCGCAACGCGGGCACGGACCCCGCCCCGTTCGTGAAGGCGCCGCCGTGCACCCAGACCAGTACCGGAAGGCCGGACGGCGCGTTTGCCGGTGTCCACACATTGAGGCTCAGGCAATCCTCGTCGGTGGGTCCGGGATCCCCCTGCAACAAGCGGGCGCGGGCACTCCCGGGTTGCAGGGGTGCCGCACCGAACCGGGTGGCATCGCGCACGCCGCCCCAGCCGGGGGCGGGCCCCGGCGGCAGAAACCTCCGCGGCCCGACGGGCGCCGCCGCATACGGGATTCCGAGGAACTCGTCGACGGTTCCCGCGCGACGGCCTCGCAGACGACCGGCGCGCACGTCGACCTCGACCGAATCCCTGGGCGTGACTCTCATGTCCCGGCCCCCAGCCGGTGACGAGCGGCGTCGGCCACGGCAACGGCAGGGAAAGGACCGCGGGCCCCTTCCCGTATTGCGTCCGGCGGGCTGCGCCTCTCGGGCGCGGGCTCGACATCCTGACCGGCCACCGCTCCTCCTTCACCAGACCGTCCGAGGCTTGGCCTGTCAGCCAATGCCCCCGTCCCAGGGCTTGGCAAGCAAGGTTTTCCGCCTCGCGGGAAACAGGACCGGGTTCGCCACGGCCGTTGACATCGGTCGAATCGCGGCTTAGCTTCCGAGGAAGCTCACTTCCATGGAAGTAGATGAAGGAGCGGAAGCAGCCGCTTCAGCGGCCAGGACGGGGACCATCAACGACGAAAGGACCCCACCATGCTCACCACCGAAGAAAACGAGATCCTCACCCGCGTGGGACCCGACACCCCCATGGGCCGCATGATGCGCCGGTTCTGGTTCCCCATCTGCACCTCCGCCCAACTCCCCGCGCCCGACAGCGACCCCCTGCGCACCAGCCTGCTCGGCGAGAACCTGGTCGTCTTCCGCGACTCCGACGGCCAGGTCGGCGTACTGGAAGAGCTGTGCATGCACCGCGGCGTCTCCCTGGCCCTCGGCCGAGTAGAAAAGGGCGGCATCCGCTGCCTTTACCACGGCTGGAAATTCGCCGCCGACGGCACCATTCTCGACACTCCCAACCACTGCAACGCCCGCTTCCGCCAGCGCATGAAGGCCCCGGCCTTCCCCGTCCACGAGGCCGGCGGACTGGTGTGGACCTACATCGGGCCCAAGGACCAGCAGCCGCCCTTCCCCCATTACGCGTTCATGGACGGCCCCGCCGAGCACCGCGCCGTGATCCGGCTCAACACGCCGGCCAACTATCTCCAGCTCTTCGAAGGCGGTGTCGACAGCTCACATGTCGGCATTCTGCACAGCAACCAGGCCAACCCGACGTGGATGGACGACCAGTTCACCGCCCGCGACGACGAGGACTTCAACCCCGGCGCCCTGGCCAGCGGCGACAACGCACCCACCCTGGACGTCGAGGACACCTCATTCGGCTTCCACTACGTGGCCAGGCGGCAAGGCCCACCGGCAGCGGACGGCTCTCCCACCCACAGCATCCGCGTCACCCCGGCCATCCTGCCCGTCACCCGCATCATCCCCGCCCCCGCCTTCCAGTTCTTCGTCTTCGAAGTCCCGCAGCACGACACGGTCACCAGCACCTACATCGTCGCCCACGGTCCCAAGCCCATCGACCGCGCCGAGATCATCCGCATCATGGGCCTCAAGGAACCGTTCTGGAACGACGAGGACTGCGACTTCCGCGCCACCTGGGCCAACGGACTCGGTCAGGACCGCTCCCGGATGACCACCAACTGGACCGGCTTCGACGGCATCGAACAAGAAGACGCCGTTCTCGCCATCAGCATGGGCCCCATACTCGACCGCAGCAAAGAACACATGGTCGCCGCCGACCGCGCCGTCATCCACCTCCGCGCCCGCCTCCTCGAATCCGTCCGCCACCACGAAGAAGGCCACGACCCGATCGCCCACGGCATCGACCTCACCGACGTACGGTCGCTGCCGGACACCGTGATCGCAGCGGACGACCACTGGCAGGAACTGGTGCCGGGCAACGTCAACGCCGGCACCACCACCACGGCGGAGACCGCGCAATCATGATCAACGCCGTGGTACGCAGCACACGCCGGGCCGCCGACTCCGTGCGGCTCCTCGAACTCGCATCGGCCGACGGCGGCCCGCTCCCCGCATTCGCCGCCGGCGACCACATCGACGTCACGCCGACGCCCGGACTGACCCGCAGCTACTCCCTGCTCGGCGCCCCCGGACCGAACCCGTCGTCGTACCAGATCGCGGTGGCACTCGACCCGGCGAGCAGGGGAGGCTCACGCGCTGTCCATGAGTCCGTCCACGCAGGCTCCCGCCTGGTGATCAGCGAACCGGTCAGCGATTTCCCCCTCACCGAAACCGCCCCGCACAGCGTCCTGATCGCCGGCGGCATCGGCATCACCCCCATCCTGAGCATGGCCCGCCGGCTCACCCGGCTCAACGCGTCGTGGGAGGTGCACTACGCGGCACGCTCACGCCACTCCGCCGCGTTCCTCCCCGAGTTGGCCGCTCTCGCCGACTCCGGCGCCGGCCGCCTGCGGACCTACCTCGCCGGCGAGGACGGGCCACGCACCCTCAAGATCACCTCTCTGGTGGCCGACAGCCCGGGCACAGCCCACCTCTACTGCTGCGGACCGGCCCCGATGCTGGCCGACTTCGAGGAGGCCACCCAGGGGCTCGAACCGGAACGCGTGCACCTGGAACGGTTCCGCGGAGCCCCGCCGACCGCCTCGGGCGGAGGCTTCACCGTCGAACTCGCGCGATCCGCCAAGACCCTCCACATCGCCCCCGAAGAGACCATCCTCGACGCGGTGCTCGACGCGGGTGTCGACGTCGACTTCTCCTGCATGGAAGGCATCTGCGGTTCCTGCCGCACCCCCGTGCTCGCCGGGGAACCCGAGCACCACGACACCGTCCTGACACCACAGGAACGCGCCGCCGCCGACACCATGATGATCTGCTGCTCCGGCGCCAAAGGCACACGCCTTGTCCTCGACCTCTGACCACACCACCCCAGACCGTCACCACCCCAGACCGTCACCACCGCAAGGGGAGCAGATGAACACCGACGGATGGATCTGCTCGGTACTCGACCAGGCCAGCGCCCAACTGCTCGCCCTCGAGGACGTCGGCCTCCACCCCACCGAACTGCGGGTCAGCAGCCCCGTCTACCGCAGCTTCCTGCGCCTGCGCCACCGTGAACTGGCCGACGGCAGCCCCCTCCTGGTCCTCGGCACCCCGGTCGCCGAGGACCCCCAGCTCACCGCCGACGCCTTTCTTCTCCGACCATGAACGCCCTGTCTGTCGCAGACATCTCCCCGGGAATTCCGCTCAGCACGTCGGTGAATTCGGTGACCTGACGGAGCACTTGCCGTTTTCCATCAGGCGGGAAGAATCATTCGGTCATTTCCCGGGCCCCTGACACGCTGGCAGTCATCCGACCGAATCACCAAAGGACCCGGACCACCATGACATTCAGCTTCGGAATCTTCGACTCCTTCGATCTGGGTGACTCCACTCCCGGTCAGGTCATCGCGGACCGCCTCGACTTCGCCGTCGCCGCCGAGAACGCCGGTATCGAGCACTACCACGTGACCGAACACCACGGCACCACGCTGTCGGTATGCCCGTCGCCCAACCTGTTCCTGGCGGCACTCAGCCAGCGCACCTCCACGATGCGGTTCGGTGCCCTCGTGCACGTGCTGCCCTCCTACGACCCGCTGCGCCTCACCGAAGAGATCGCCACCCTCGACCAGATGAGTCACGGGCGACTCGACGTCGGCGTCGGCAGCGGGGTCAGCCCCTACGAGCTGGCGTACTTCGGCGTCGCTCCCGACCAGGCGCGCGCCCTCTACGCGGAGACACTGGAGATCCTCACGCAGGGGCTGAGCACCGGTCGCATCGACCACCGCGGGCGTCTGCTGCGGGACTACAGCGTCGAGCTGTCCATAAGCCCCGTCCAGCGTCCCCACCCCCCGCTGTGGTACGCGTCGAGCAACACCAACACGGCGGAGTGGGCGGGCGCCAACAACGTGAACTTCGTCGGCCGATGGAACGGCGGTGAGTTCCCCGCGGCCGTCGAGACCTACTGGCGCACCTGGCGCAACCGCCAGGAGACCAGGCCGGACAGCACACCGCCGCGCGTGGGCGTCGCCGCCGCCGTCTACATCGCTGACAGCGACCACGAGGCCCTGGCGCGCTACACCAAGGCGAACGACGTCTTCGCCCGTCAGGTGACCAAGCTGTGGCACCAGCACGGCGACCACCGTCTCGACGGCTTCGCGGACGCCGAGCGCGCCATTCACCAGGGCACGGCGCTGATCGGAACAGCCGCGACGGTCCGCGATCTGCTCGTGGAGCAGGTTCGGCAAGCTCCGGTCAACTACTTCGAGGCGACACTGGCGTTCGGCGACCTGACTCCCGAAGAGGCCAAAGCCAACCTGGACGCGTTCGCGACGACCGTCATGCCCGCCGTGCGCGAAGCGGCCACCCGATGAGCGCACCGACTCGGACACGGGCCGTCGGCCCCGCTGCTCTCCGTTCCGTCCTCGGTACCTTCTGCACCGGAGTAACGGTCATCACGGCGCTGGGACCCGATGGACCGCTGGGCTTCTCCTGCCAGTCCTTCGCTTCACTCTCCCTCGACCCACCCCTCATCCTGATCAGCCCCTCCAGGAACTCGACGACCTGGCCGAAGATCCGGGAGATCGGGCACTTCTGCGTCAACATCCTCGCGGAGGAGCACGAGCAGCTCAGCGGGCAGATGGCCCGCTCCGGCACCGACAAGTTCGCAGACGTCGAATGGGACACCACACCCTTGGGCGCACCCCGTCTCAGCGGAACGCTCGCCTGGCTCGACTGCGCCGTCACGGCGGAGTACGACGGGGGTGATCACACCATCGTCGTGGCCGAGGTCCATGACCTCGCCGCCTCGCCGCACGCCAACCCGTTGCTCTACTACCGGAGCAAGTACGCCGCTCTCGACCAGAACGGCGAGCGCGCCTGAGCGTTTTCGGGGGCGCCCCAGTCTTCACGGCGGAGCGGCGACAGCCCGGCCCGTCCTCGCGGCGCATGCAGCCGACGCCGGCGGGCCATGCCGACGGGCTGCCTCGCGTCGGACCGCTTCCATCAGCAGCCCTGTGACCTGGCGCGGTGGGCAAAATCGCGGATTCCCCCGCACCGCGATGGTCCTGGTGCCCGCGGTCACCAGGTCGACATACCAGCGGCAGAGGTTGAATTCGCGGACGGCGGCGGTGCTGTCGTGCACGAGGCGGGAACGCTCCCGGGCACTGGTCGTCCGGGCGGGCGCGGCGGCTGGTAGCGGGCGGCGCCGGTGACGTCTCCCGGCCGGCCGGTGCGGGTGCTCGGACCGCCGGGGACAGCGGGCGGCCCGGCGGTGGCATTCGTGGCCTGCCCGCGGAGTCGTGCTCCTGAAAGGTCAGCCTCGTGGGGTGAGCGCGGTGGACAGGACCTTCAGAGCCACGGCGGGATGGAACAGCACCGCGGGGGAGGCCACCATGTTCACCACCCGCACGAACCGCGACCAGACGGCCGCGTCCTTGACCGCGACCTGGAAGAGCCTCGTGTTGTACCAGTGCGCGAACCGCGCCCCCAGGGGCCGACGGTCCGGGTTCCACATCAGGTCCGAGTTCGTGGAGAGTGTCCACGGGCCGAGCAGCAGCCGGCCCACCCGCTTCTGGTAACCGCCTGCCATCCCGTCCAGCCGCTTCCCGGACGCGCTACGACGGGCCAGCGTCCGGTGCAGCAGCTCCGCCTCCATCGCGGCCACGGTCAGCCCTTGGCCGTAGACGGGGTTGAAGACGCAGACCGCGTCCCCCACGGCGATGAGCCCGTCCGGCCAGTTCTTGACGGCGTGATAGGGCCGCCACTGGTTCTCGGCGTTGGTGTAGCGATGGGTGGGCTCCTGGACCGTGCGGCGTCCGATCTGCTGGGCCAGGTGCGGGTTGTCCAGGCTCTCCGCGAACCGCAGGTAGCCCATGTCGTCGGCCGGCGGCGGGTCCTGGAAGCCCAACAGGGAGCACGTCCACCGGTTCCGCTCCACGGCCAGCAGGACCCCGGCCCGGGGCACGTGAGGAGCGAACAGCATCTGGTAGGCGATGTAGAAGTCCGGGTGGCTCGGGTGGTCCTCCTCGGGCCGGTCGAAGTTCATCGACGTGTAGGTGACCTTCGCCTTCACGATCCGCTTCGGGGGGACCGTGACACCGACCTCGCCCAGCCAGTTCTCCAGTGAGCCGGACCGCCCGGAGGCGTCGACGACCAGATCGGCGGCCAAGTCGATCGGCTCCGCGTCCTGCTGCCGGCACGTCACACCGGTCACCCGCCCCGAGGCGTCCCGGGTCAGACCCGAGCATTGCGTGGCGGCCATCAGCGTGACCTCGGAGAGTGCGAGCACCTTGCGTCGCAGACGGCGCTCCAGCTCGTCGCGGGTGAACGTCTGGATCTGCACCCCCGTCCGTGCGCGGGGTGCCAGTCCGGTCGGCAGCAGGAAGTCGATTCCCTGCCCGTAGTCGAACACCGGCGCACCGGCTTCCCGCAACTCCTCCCGCAGCCCCGGAAACAGCCGCTCCAGGATCTCGCCGCCCTTGGCCAGCATCGCGTGCGCGTGATAGCCCTGCGGCGCACCCTGATGAGCACCGGTGTCCTCGTCCACGGCATCCCGCTCGACGAGGACGACTTCCGCGAAGAAGTCGGCCAGCACCCGCGCGGTCACCAGCCCCGCGTAACTCCCGCCGATGACAACGGCCTTGCCCCAGGGGCGGTTCGTCTGCATGTCGTCTCCCACGCTTGCCGGAGCAGGGCGAATCACGCGGATCAACGACGGCACTGATCACTGCGACACGGCCGGTCAACTTGTCGCCGGCGGGTGGCCGCAGGCCAGGGCCAGGAACCAGCCGGGGGCGATACCACCGGAGTTGGTGAAGGAGAGCCGCACGACAGCGCCGATGACCATGCTGGGCGGGGTGGCGGCCACCCCATTGACCAAAGCGCGATTCGATCATCGCTCAGCCGGTGTCGGTGGGGCAGTTCTTCAACAGCTCGGTGGTGCCCGGGTCGACGAGCCGGTAACGCACGACCCGGGCCTTTCTTCTCGCCTGCCACGACTCCGGCGGCGCGCAGCAGGCGCAGGGCCGGGCCCGCAGGAGGGAGAGGCGTCCGGGGTCTGCCACTCGACTTCTCGTTGCCCGAACTCGGCAAGAAGGCGCACACGGGGTACGTCGACCCGTACGCCGGCAAGGTGAGGGGACAACTGACCACCTGGTACGCGCAGACCCCGCTGACGACATGGCTGGACGCGCTCCACCGCAACCTGAACCTGGACGTGACCGGCCGTACTACTCGGAGTTCGCCGCCGGCCGGCCGTGGGTTCTGGTCCTGGGCGGGGTCGTCCTGTGGTGGCGCAGGCAGCGCGGGACCCGGACCGCCCGCCGTCTGGTCCTGCCCGACCGGGCGGCGGAGAAGGGCGTACGACGCACCCGGAGCCGGCACGCGGTCACGGGCCTGTGGCTCGCGGCCGGTCTGCTCGTGCTGTCCGCGACCGGCATGACCTGGTCGCGTTACGCGGGCGCCCACGTCGGCGAGGCCCTCGACGCCCTCAGCTCCCATACGCCATCCGTGTCCACCTCCTTGAGCAACGCCTCCGGTGCCCAGACGGCCGGCGTGAGCGGTGGCTCGACAAGCTCAGGCGCGGGCAAGACCGTCGACCCGAACGCGATCGACGGCGTCCTGAAGGCCGCCCGCCCCGGCGGACTCACCGGTCCGCTGGAGATCGCGGTCCCGGCCCACGGCACCACGGCCCGGACGGTCTTCCAGACCCGCAACCTGTGGCCGGTCGGCCGCGACAGCGTCGCCGTCGACGCCACCGCCGACACCGTGGTGGACCGGGTCGACTTCGCCGACTGGCCGTTGCCGGCCATGCTGTGCCCTCGGCCGCCGCGTCAACCGTCGCCCTGCTCGATGTCCAGATGGATCGGACCCCGGAGAACGGGGCTGCGCCGGTACGGCGGTGGGTCGGCGACCAGCCTGGGGCGGTCGAGCCGGCGTACCAGCTCGGTCAGCGCGATCTGGGTTTCCCGCCGGGCCAGCGGGCCGCCGAAGCACAGGTGGATGCCGCTGCCGAACCCCAGGTGCTGGTTGTCACGCCGATCGGGGTCGAAGCGGTCCGGATCGTGGAAGCGCTTCGGATCGCGGCTGCCCGAGGCCAGCATGAGCATGATCTGCGAGCCCTGGGGGATGACGGTGTCGGCGACGGTGATGTCGCTGTACGCCGCCCGCCAGGGAATGATCTGCACGGGCGGCTCGTAGCGCAGCAGTTCCTCGACCAGCGGCACGACGAGGTCCGGTTCGTCGCGCAGTCGCCGCAGCACCTGCGGGTGGCGCAGCAGGGTCAGCATGCCGTTGGTGATGAGGTTGACGACGGTCTCATTGCCGGCGATGAGGAGCAGTTTGGCGGTGGCGACGATTTCGGCGTCGGCCATCCGGCCGTCGGGCCCGTCGTCGTTGGCCAGCCGTGACAGCAGGTCGTCTCCCGGCCGGCCGTGGCGCTGTTCCACCAGCTCGCCGAGGCACTGGAGCAAGTCCTTGCGGGCCTGTACGCCCCTGTCCAGTTTCTCCTTCGGGTCGGTCTCGGGGTCGTAGTCGACCGAGTTCATGATGTCGTTCACCCAGAGGTGGAACCTCGGCTCGTCCTCGCCTGGCACGCCGAGCAAGTGGCAGATCACGGTTACGGGGAGCGGGAAGGCGAAGTCGTCGACTACGTCGATCCGCTCCCTGCCCGCCAGACCGTCGATCAGGCTGCCGACGCTGCCGGTCAGGAAGCCTTCAAGTCCGGTCACCAGCCCAGGGGTGTGCGGGGGGCCGAATTGACGCATCGCCATACGCCGCAGGCGCTCGTGCTCGGGCGAGTCCATGTGGATGAACGACGACGGGGCCCCTCCCTCGCCCGAGGGCATCGGACACGACAGATTGCGCACGTCGGAACTCAGATGCGGGTCATTCAGTACGTCCGTGATCTCGCGATGGCCGCTGATGACGTAGCTGCCGTCCTCCTGACGGGCCACCGGCGTCCTGCGCAACTCGGCATACAGCGGGTAGGGGTCGGCCCGGGCGGAGTAGTCGAAGATTCGTTGCAACGTGCCGGGCGTCCCGGTCGTGGTCGTCCGGCCTTCCTCCTGCCGATGCCGATGCCGATGCCGGTGCCCGGCCGGGACGCGGGGCTCGCCCGGGTCATGGCCGTTGACGACCACCGTGGCGCCCTGCGCGAGCAGGTCGGGGCCGGGGAAGTCGACGGGCACCGGTTTCATGTCGGCCGGCTGGTCCGGCGTAGGGCAGGGGGGCGGGAAAGGCGCGGCCGTCTCGATCAACCGACGGTAGTGGTCCAGCCACCTGCCGTTGTCGAAGCTCACGGCAGCCGTGACGCGGCCCCGATAGCCATACGCGGTGACGAAACGGCGGTCGTCCAGCGATCCCTGGGTGACGACCACCTCGTCGGCGAAGGTCGGCACGCCGACGGACTTGATGTTGACGCCGAACTGGATCGACCAGAACAGCGGGACGGACAGGTGGGGCCGGCGGTCCGCCTGGGCGCTGACCATGTTGTGTGCCGCGATCTCTGCCTGTTCCACGGCGTTGGCCCAGTGCTCCAGTGCGATGAGCCGGTTCTCGTAGACGGGGTTCGGGCAACGTGCCACGTCTCCCGCGGCGAAGACGTCGTCGGTGACGCGGCCATGGATGTCGAGGGCCCGGCACCCCGTGTCACAGGTGATTCCCCACACGCCCGCCGCCAGTCCCGACTCCCGCAGCCACTCGGTGTTGCGGATGCTCCCGAGTGCCACCACCGCCACATCGGCGTCGACCGTACTGCCGTCGTCGAAGTGAGCACGGCGAAACCGCCCCTGCGCGTCACCCTCCAGCCGGGCGACCTCGACACCGCACCGCAGATCGACACCATGAGCGCGCTGCAGGTCGGCCGCCACCTCGCCGACCATGGCGCCGAGCGCCCCGACCAGCGGGTACGGCGCGAGCTCGGCGACGGTGACCGGGATGTCCCGCTCGCGGCAGACGGAGGCGATCTCGGAGCCGGTGAATCCCGCACCGATGACCAGCACCCGGGAGGGCCCGGCGGCGAGGGCCCGCTGCAGGCTCTCTGCATGCTCGCGCGTACGTACGACGAACACTCCGTCCAGGGCCGCCTCGGACTCGACGAACCACGGCCGGGCCCGTACCCCGGTGGAGATCAGCACCCGGTCGAAGGGAACCTCGCGCCCGTCGGCGAGACGCACGTGGTTCGTCGCGAGGTCCAGCCCGCTGGCGGGCACGCCGAGCAGCCACTCGGCATCGATGTCACGACGGCGGGGCAACGTGGTGCCCCCGGCCGGCACCCACCCGGCCAGTACCTGCTTGGACAGGGGGGGCCGGTCGTACGGTTCGCCCAACTCGTCACCGATCATGGTCAGCGATCCGGTGAAGCCCTCGTCGCGCAGAGCCTCCGCGGCCCGCAGTCCCGCCAGCGACGCCCCGACGACCACGATGCGGCCATCGCGCTTGAACGCACGCGGGTTGTCGGCACCGGTCATGACGGCGGCGCCTCCGCCGGTGCGTGCCGCGCATCCGGCTGGTCGACGAGGATCGCCTGGACCGGACAGGCCGCCGCGGCGCGCAGCACCTGGTCGCGCCGGGCGTCGTCGGGGTTCGGGTCGTACAGGAGCGCTTCCTCACCGTGCATCCGGAACGCCTCCGGAGCCAGGAACGCGCACTGCGCATACCCCGCACATCGGGAAAGATCAACGACAACTTTCACCCCGACCTCCAGAGGGAGTGGGAGTTGCGGACCCTCAAGCCGGCGCCACTCCGGCGCGCGACGAGGGCTGATCCGGCCGCTGCCCACCCCTGTGAAGTACGAGGGGGCGCACCGCATTTTGGTTGCGTAAGCGGCGCTCTTCTGGATTGCCGTTTCGGCGGAAACCGTGTGGCACGGTGCGCCGGAATACCGTCAGAGAATCAGCGTAACAGCGGCACCGATACCGACGAGTCCAGCGTTGGCGGGAGTCGGTCTGGCTGACTCCCGCCCTCTCTCGTCGCCTGCCTCGGTGTGCCTCTCAGCCTTGCGCGCACAGCAGCGTGATCAAATAGGGCATGGCATCGTCCTGGACCGGGAATCGGGTCCGCCTACGCGCTGTCGAGCCCGACGACTGGACAGCGTTCCTGCGCTTCGCCGACGATGACGGGCGGCGAGGGAGCCGGCTGGATCTGCCGCGGTCCGCCGAGAGCTACCGAGCCTGGGCGAAGGAGCAAGCCGTTGCCGAGTGCGAGGACGACCGCTTCCGGTTGGCAGTCGAAGCGACGGCCACGGGAGAGCTGGTCGGCACAGTCGGCTCGCATCGCACCGGCCCTCGTTCAGGCTGGTTCGAGTGTGATGTCACGATCGGCGCTGATCACCGGCGCAGGGGCTACGCGGCAGAAGCCGTAGTGCTGCTGCTGCGCTTCATGTTCGCCGAGCGGCGCTATCACAAATGCCTAGCAGCGATCTTCGCCCACAACGAGGCATCGCTGGCACTCTTTCGTCGGCTCGGCTTCACCGAGGAGGGGCGCTTGCGGGAACACGTCTTCTTCGCCGGCCGGCACCACGACCTCGTCATGATGGGCATGCTCGCCGACGAGTTCGACCAGCGACACACGATGAGCGAACCGTGAGTCGGTCATCGCCTGCCACCTAACGCAGGACTGCTCTCAGCCGCGCAAGGTGGCGCGCAGGCGCAAGCCGACCGTTGCGAGACCTTCGAGGGTGGTGACCTGGTAGCTGGGTTCCGGTCCGGGCGGCTCGCTCAAGTGGTAGCGGCGGGCGGTCTGCGCGGTCAGGAGCGTCAGCATCGCCATGGCCAGAGCGGTTCCTTCGCAGCCATGCGGCCCGGTACCGAAAGAGAGGAAGGCCCCGGGTTTCGCCGCTGAGCCCGCATCATCGAGCCAGCGCTCGGGCCGGAACCGGTCCGGCTCGGAATACTCCCGTGCGTCGCGGTGGGCGGTGTAAGGGCAGACGAGAACGGTGGAC
This sequence comes from Streptomyces sp. NPDC058683, assembly GCF_042716195.1. Lineage (NCBI taxonomy): Bacteria > Bacillati > Actinomycetota > Actinomycetes > Kitasatosporales > Streptomycetaceae > Streptomyces > Streptomyces sp. NPDC058683. The sequence goes on along the minus strand of NZ_JBHXSK010000012.1, from coordinate 53,104 downwards.
CCGGCGTCGATGGTGTAGTCGGCGAGCTGTGTCTGTCGCGGGGCGCGCCGGGTCAGCAGCCAGCTCGGGGGGTACAGCCGGAGCACCTCACTCACCAGTGCCTGGGTGTATCGCAGGCTGCCGAGGTGGGTGCTGGTCGTCGCGGCCGGGTCCGCGGGCAGCGAGGCGGCTTCGGCCGCGACGCGGGCCGCTGCCTGGGGGTGCCGGGCCAGGTGGAGCAGGATCCATCCGGCCGCCCGGGAAGGGGTCTCGAAGGTGGCGACGGTGATTCCGGGGAGAGTGTCGAGGACGGCTTCTTCCGGCAGTGGGCCGTGGTGGGGGGAGGGCCGGAGCATCTGTCCCAGCATGTCGTCGCCGAGTTGGCCCGACGAACGACGCCGGTGGACGACGGGCCGCAGAGCGTCGGTGAAGGCGACCTGCTGCCGTGTGCGGAACCGCCGTGCGGGTGTGGGGATCCAGCGCGGCCATACCCAACGCGAGGGGCGTACGAGCACCTCCCGGGCCAGGAAGAGCTGTGCGGCATACGGCAGCAGGGCAGGAGCGTCTTCGGAGAAGAGGTAGCTCACGCCGATCTCGGCCAGGGCGTGCCGGACCGGGGGCAGAATCTCGACGTCCTGGCCCGTGGGCAACTGGTCGGCAAATCGCGCGGTCCGGGGCGCGATCTCACCGATCCGGGCTGCGACCGCCTGCGCACGGAGTCCGCGCATACGGGCGGCGTGAGCGTGCGCACGGTCCTCGGGTGTGGGTGCTCCGCTCGACCGCTTCAACGGTGGGAAGAGAGGCGAGGGTGCCTTGGGGAAGTCCTGCGCGCGGCGCAGGACCGCTTCACACGGCCCGGCCGCAGCGGCTACGTAGACACCCGGCTCCAACTGCCAGACGTCCCCGCACTCTTCAGCACCACGGCGCGCCAATGCCAGCCGGTCGCGGCTCCAGGCCGCGAAGCTGCCTTCGGGCAACCGCGGCGGCTCATTCCTTCGGCCCATGAGATCGTCCCTGGCTCTCGTACCCGTCCGGGCCGATGTCGTCGGCAGCGTGGCTGGGACCTGGCGGACGCCCAGGGGCGCCCGCCGGCAGTGCGCGGTCAGTCCTAGTCGTCCCCGGCGTACGCATCCCATTCGTGGGACCCGTACGCACCGTAGTGGCGGGTGAAGGACAGCTTGCCGAGCAGCTTGGCGATCATGATGTACTCCTCTCGCCTGTCTTCAGCGCCAAAATGCCACACATGACATATTGCCACATACGGCATATCTGCGATATAGGAGCAGATACCGGTTATCGGTCGCATGCATTCACTACTGATCACCGCATTCGGGAACCGCGGCAGCGCCGCCGCGGAGGGCGGTAAGGGCAACTGCGCACATCTCGTCGTTGTCGCTGGCCGGCGGCTGCATCAACAGATGCCGTTCCGTGGTCATCCCCGCCGGGATCCTGCGGTACAGCAGAGAAGTACTACAGCCACCACACCTCTCACTGCCTCAGGGACCGCACCGGTGCATCACGGGCGTGCCCTCGTGGGTGGGCGGTTTCGCTTGGATCATCGACGGGACGATCGGTTTCGGTTGCAGTGGTCAGGAGGCCGCGGCAGCGTGCTCCAGTTCGGAGACGGCCGTGGGCTCCTCGGTGCCCGCTTCGTGGCGTCGGGTGAGGTGGCGGTCCAGCAGAACGCTGCCCATGTGGGCGACCCCGAAGGCCGCGCCGATCCAGGCCGTACCCGCCAGCCCCAGTCCCGTGTTGATCACGAGGCCGGATGCCAGGGGGGCGACGGCGATGCCGACGTTGAAGGCGGCGATGTTCACGGCGCCGCCGAGCGTCCTGGTCTCTCCGAGAATGGAGAAGACTCTGGCGTTGACCGCGGGCGTGACTCCGAAGTTGGCGGCGCCCAGGAGCACCACCAGCCCGATCGTGACCCAGGCGACATGCGCGGTCACTGCGAGTGCTGTCGCGGCGGCGATGAAGGCGGCCATGCCCACCAGCAGGAGTGTGAAGGGGGCGCGGTCGGCTACGCGTCCTCCGATGGTCAGGCCGATGAACGCGCCGACGCCGTAGAGTCCGAGCACGAGGGGTACCAGGCCTGTGCTGAGGCCGGTGACGTCCTCCAGCAGGGCTCCGAGGTAGGAGAAGATCGCGAATTGGGCGGCCACGGTCAGTGCGGTGGTGGCGTAGGCGACCCAGAGCCGCGGCTGCATCAGCGAGCGCAGTTCCGTGGCCAGACGCGGCTGTGCCGTTGTCGTGTCCCGGCCGCCGGGCAGGGCGATGAGCAGTGTGATCGTGGACAGAGCGGTCATGGCGGCCACGGCCCAGAAGGCGGCCTCCCAGCCGGCGTGCTGTGCGAGCAGGGTGCCACCCGGGACACCGATGATCGTGGCCACGCTCAGTCCCGAGACGACCACTCCCATGGCACGGCCCTGCTTGTCGGCGTCCACCAGCGAGATGGCCGCGACCGAGGCCATGGCCCAGAATCCGGCATACGCCATGGCCGACAGCACCCGCATGGCCAGCAGGAATCCGAAGTGCGGGACGAGGGCGGCGCCTACGTGCGCGGCGATGAAGACGAGCTGGAAGCCGACCAGCGCGGCACGGCGCGGCATCCGCAGGGTGACCAGGCTCATCAGCGGTGCTCCGACGAGCATGCCGATGGCGAAGGCGGACACCAGCATTCCGGCGGAGGCGAGGGGGATGTCGAGGTCCTGGGCGATGGAGGGCATCACGCCGGAGAGCATGAATTCCGAGGTGCCCTGGGCGAAGATGCCCAGCCCAAGGACGTAGATCACAAAGGGCATGATTCATCTGCTTCGTGTGAGGAACGAGGGGTAACCGGGGGCTCCGCTCGGTCGTGCGCGGCCCTTTCCCAGAAAGGGCCCGTTGCCGGCGACGACCACCTGTGGAGGCGGCGTTGCCTCCCGGTTCGCGTCCAGCATTCCGCCGGGGACACGCGTGCGGACGCCTCGCGCGCGCCCTGCTGAACCCAGGTCTGGCTGGTCCACCCACCGGCCCGTCATGCCGCTGTAGTGGTATCACTGGATGCATGGATCAAAGCGACGAGCTCGGTGACTTCCTGCGCTCGCGCCGGGCCCGTCTGCGTCCCGAGGACGCGGGGACGGCATTCAGCGGCGGCGCGCGCCGGGTGCCGGGACTGCGCCGCGAGGAGGTCGCGCACCTGGCCGGGGTGAGCACGGACTACTACGCCCGCCTCGAACAGGGCCGGCACCCCCACGTCTCCGAGACGGTACTGGAGGCGGTCGCCCGCGCCCTGCGCCTGGACGACACCGAACGCGGCTACCTCTTCGAACTCGCCCGACCCAGGTCCCCCAGCGCGGAACGGCGCCGTCCGGCCCCGCTACCGCGCGTGCGTCCGGCGATCCACCAGATGCTGGACGTCCTCAACGACGTCTCACCGGCCCTGGTCCTCAACCACCGCAGCGACGTCCTGGCAGTCAACCATCTTGCCAAGGCACTGATCACGGACTTCGACGCACTGCCGTACCGCGACCGCAACTTCGCCCGATTCGTACTGCTCCAGCCGGCCGCCCGTGACCTCTATCAGGACTGGGACCGGGTCGCGGAGGCGTTTGTCGCCAGTCTTCGGCTGGCTGCCGGACGCCATCCCGACGACCGCCTGCTGAACGAACTCGTCGGGGAGCTGTCCATCAAGGTCCCCGAGTTCTCCACCTGGTGGGCCGGCCACCGCGTGGACCAGTGCGCCCACGGCACCCGGCGCCTCGTTCACCCCGTGGTCGGCGAACTCACCCTCTCCTACGAGATTCTGGCCCTGCCCGCCGACCCCGACCTGAGTATCTGCCTCTACACCGCGGAACCTGGTTCGGCCTCCGCGGAGACGCTCAGCATGCTCGCCAGCTGGAGTGCCCCGACGGGGCTACGAGGGCGCAGCTCCTCCGAGGCACCCTCAAGTTGACTCTCCAAGGGCGTCCGCAATTTCCGCTTCCATGTGACCTGAGGTAGCCGTCCTGCCGCTGCCGCGATCTGTTTTGCCCTCGTCTGCGCGGTCCCGGACGAGGGCCGGCTCCTCTGCGAACTCCCAGGACCGCGCAGGGAGACAGGTGTTCTGTACATCGCGGCGAGGATTCCGCTCATGCGCCTGTTGCGGAGAGTGACAGCTCCCACAGGCGCTTGGCGGCGTCCGGGTCGAGCGCGTACGGGGCTACGCCGCCGGGGGCGGATCCCACGGCCTCGGCCGACAGCTTCTCCGCTTCGTTGTTGTCCTCGAAGTAACGGCCGCCGACGCCCTCCACCTGGGGGGGAGGTCGCGACGAGCACGCTGGTCGCGGCGCCTTGGGCGATGGTCTTGAACCGGAACGGTGCGCCCTGGATCGAGCCGAATTCTCCGGCTGCCTCGAGAGCGCGCAGCTGTGCGGCCTGGTCCGGATCCATGTAGCGCGACAGGTTCGTCGACATGATCACGCCGGGGTGGACGGCGTTGGCGGTGATCCCGTCGGTGGCCCAGCGGTTGCTCGCCTCGACCGCGAAGAGAACGTTGGCGGTCTTGGACTGCCCGTAGGCGAGCCACGGGTCGTAGGCGCGGTCGTTGAAATTGATGTCGTCGAACTCCACGGGCGAGGCGTGGTGGCCGCGGGAACTCAGCGACACGATCCGCGCGTTGCCGGCGGCCGCGAGCGCGTCGTGCAGGCCGAGCGCGAGTGCGAAGTGGCCGAGATGGTTGGACGCGAACTGCAGCTCCCAGCCGTCCGGTGTGCGCTCGAGCGTGGGCAGTGCCATCACGCCGGCGTTGTTGACGAGGATGTGCAGGGGGCCGGTCCAGGCGTTCGTGAAGGCGGCGATCGACGCCTGGTCGGCGAGGTCGAGCCGGCCGACATGGACGGCGTCGTTTCCGGTGGACTTGCGGATGTCGGTCGCGGTGCGCTCGCCGGCGTCCGTGTTGCGGACCGCGAGGGTGACCGAGGCACCGGCGCCCGCGAAGGCGCGGGCGGTCTCGGCGCCGAGACCCGAGGCGGCGCCGGTGACGACCGCGTACTTGCCGGAAAGGTCGATGCCTTCGATGACCTCCGCGGCCGTCGACTCTTCTCCGAAGGGGGTGTGGATGCGCTGGGTGGTTGTCATGACCTCAAGTCCTAGTCATCGGTCGGTTGTTCTGCCCTCACCTGAACAGGTGGGGGAGGCGGTCCCGGCAGACCTGGTGCAGGTGCGCCGGAAAGACAGAGGGCTCACGCCCGGTGCTTGAGTTCGAGGACGAGCTTGCCGGTGTTCTTGCCGGTGAACAGGCGCCTGAGCGTGGCCGGGAACGTCTCGATGTCGCCATGCACCGTGTCCTCGATGCTCGTCAGCCGACCGTCGGCGAGCCAGCGCGACATCTGTGCCATGGCCTCGGGATACCGGTCGGCGAAGGCGGGAACGGCGATGCCCGCCATGGAGGCGCTCCGGTACAGCAGGGTCAGGTAGTTGCTCGGTCCCACGACCGCATCGGCGTGGTCGTACTGGGAGATCGCCCCGCTGATGACGACTCGCGCGCCGCGGGCGAGGCGGGTGAGTGCCTGGTCGAGGATGCCCCCGCCGACGTTGTCGAAGAACACGTCGACATATCGGGGGGTGCGGTCGCGCAGCTGGTCGGGAAAGTCGTCCCGCTTGTAGTCGATGGCGGCGCTGAACCCGAGCCGGTCGACGAGCATGCGCGTCTTCTCGGGGCCGCCCGCGATCCCGATCACGTGTGCGCCCTTGATCCTCGCGATCTGACCGGCGGCGCTTCCCACACCCCCGGCTGCTCCCGATACGAGCACCACGTCGCCCGCGCCCGGCCGGCCGACGTCGAGGAGCCCGAAGTAGGCGGTCATGCCGGTCATGCCCAGGACGCCGAGATACGCCGCGAGCGACCGGCCCTCCTCGGGGTGGACCTTGTAGACCCCGGTTCCGTCCGACAGCGCGAACTCCTGGACGCCGAACGTGCCGTGGACGATGTCGCCCTCCGTGAAGCCGGGGTGGCGGGAGCCCACGACCTGTCCGATCGTGATCGCCCGCATGACGGCTCCGACGTCCACCGGAGTGACGTGCTCTGCTTTCATCCAGCCGCGCATAGCGGGGTCGATCGACAGGTGTGTGACCTTGACCAGGAACTCGCCGTCGCCGGGCACGGGAATGGCTGTCCGGACGAGCTCGAAGTCGGAGTCTTCGAAGGGGCCGGCCGGGCGGGCCTTGAGGCGGAACTGGCGATTGGTGCCGGTCATCTCGGCTCACCTCGCCCGGTCGTACGGGAAGTGGTCGCCGGACATCGGGAGGTCGCGTGCCCGGCGACGGCGAGTTGGCTGTCGTAGCGCCGGGCGGCGGGCAAGGCGCGAACGAGGTTGAACAGACCCTCCCACCCCGGCGGGATGTGCCGGCTGTGCTGAAGGCAGTCCTCGGACCAGAACTCCTCCGCGGCCGCGTGGTCGCGCTTGCCGAAGAGCGTGTCGGAGGCCGTCAGAACGAGTTCTTTGTTCTGCTCGGGTGCGGACATGCCGTGCTCCAGAGGATGGTTGTCATGAGTGCCTCGGGCGTCGCCACCTGTGCGGCTACGCACTCTTCGCGCTGACCCCGGCGAGGCGGCGCCACTGGGCGAGCGGCGGCGTCTCGCCGCCTTCGGCGGTGATGAGCTGCAGGGCCAGGTGGTCGGCGCCGGCGGTGTGAGGGAGTGGGTCCGGCCGGCCGAGAGGCAAGGGGCGGAACAGTCGCTGATGCAGGGACCCGGACCAGGCGCTCGTGAAGGCGGCGATCAACGCCCTGTCGGTGAGAGCGAGCGGGCCGACCTGGACGGCGTCGTTCCCGGCCGCCTTGCGGACGCCGGTCGCGGTGCGCTCGCCGGCGTCCGTGCTGCGGACCGCGAAGGTGGCCGAGGCGTCGGCGCTCGCGAGGGCACGGTCGGTCCCGGCGCGAGACCCGACGCGGCGCCGGTGACGACCGCCTGCCGGCCTGAGAGGTCGACGCCCTCGATGGCCTCGGCGGCCGTCGACCCTTCTCCGAAGGGAGTCTGGACGAGCGTGGACGTCATGGTCTCAAGTCCTCCTCACTGATCGGCCGCCTGTTCCTCATCGGCCTTACGGTGCCTGGGAGGGGGCGGCTTCGGGTGTGTTCGCCGGTGTGGTCCAGCTGGCGAGCAGGCGGAGTGTCTCCGCGGAGGCGGAGCCGGGTTCGGTGGTGTAGAGCACGATGCTCTGGTCAGGGTCGGCGGGCAGAGCCAGCGTTTCGTAGGAGAGGGTGAGTTCGCCGACCACGGGGTGAATGAGGCGTTGGGTGCCGTGGGCGCACTGGTCCACGCGGTGGCCGGCCCACCAGGTGGAGAACTCGGGGACCTTGATGGACAGCTCCCCGACGAGTTCGTTCAGCAGTCGGTCGTCGGGATGGCGTCCGGAGGCCAGGCGCAGACTGGCGACGAAGGTCTCCGCGACCCGGTCCCAGTCCTGATAGAGGTCACGGGCGGTGGGGTGGAGCAGTACGAATCGGGCGAGGTTGCGGTCGCGGTGCGGCAGTGCGTCGAAGTCCGTGATCAGCTGTCTGGCCAGGTGGTTGGCGCCCAGGACGTCACTGCGGTGGTTGAGGACGACGGCCGGTGAGACGTCGTTGAGGACGTCCAGCATCTGGTGGATCGGCTGCCGCATGCGTGGTGCGCGGGCGGGACTGCTCCGGTGGCGTCCGGGTGTCCTGGGTCGGGCGAGTTCGAAGAGGTAGCCGCGTTCGGTGTCGTCCAGGCGCAGGGCGCGGGCGACCGCCTCCAGTACCGTCTCGGAGACGTGGGGGTGCCGGCCCTGTTCGAGGCGGGCGTAGTAGTCCGTGCTCACCCCGGCCAGGTGCGCGACCTCCTCGCGGCGCAGTCCCGGCACCCGGCGCGCGCCGCCGCTGAATGCCGCCCCCGCGTCCTCGGGACGCAGACGGGCCCGGCGCGAGCGCAGGAAGTCCCCCAGTTCGCCGTTGTCGTTCATGCGGCCAGTGTGCTCCCCACGGCTGCGTGACGGGCCGGTGAAGGTGGACCAGTCGGACCTAGGTTCAGAAGGGCGCCCTTGGAGCGTCCACACGCACGCAAAGCGGGCCACGCTGGATGAAAAGCGACGCCCTTCTCCCGCGCGGAATCCAGAGGACCTCCCTGCACCGGGCTGGAGAAAGGAGCGGCTGTCCCGCACCGGCCCGCAGCCGCCTCGAAGACCGCGCTGCCGCAGGCCAGGCCCGAGCCAGTCCTCACGCGGCCCCTTGGAACCCCCTCACAGGACACCCCTCCGCCCCAGCCCTGGGGCGGGCCACCCGAAGGAGATCACCATGACCGAGTTCGCGCCTGTACCCGACTTCGCCCTGGGCCCGGACATTCCGGAGTCCGGGTATGTCGTGCAGGAACTGGGCGGAGGTGCCCACTTCGTCACCCAGGGAATGATCAACACGATGTTCGTGGAGACGAAGAAGGGTGTCGTCCTCGTGGACGCTTCACCGTTCCTGGGGGACAGACTGCTGGAGGCGATCGAGTCGGTCACCCCCAAGCCGGTCACCCACCTGATCTACAGCCACGCGCACGCCGACCACATCGGGGCGGCTCACCTGCTGAACCGGGACGGCCTGAAGATCATCTCCCATGAGATCACCGGCGAGTTCATCAAGGAGGTCAAGAACGACGACCGGCGTCCCCTGCCCACCGAGACCTTCAGTGGCCGGCGCAAGGAGATGGACATCGACGGGGTGCGGTTCGTCCTCGACTACACGGGAGACTGGCATCAGGCCGGCAACCTGTTCATCCACCTGCCGGAGCTGAAGCTCATGGGAGCGATGGACAGCTTCACCCCGAAGAGCGCGCCGTTCTTCCGCCTGTACTTCTCCGCGCACGTGCCCGCGTACTTCGACGCCATGGACCAGTTGCTGGAGTACGACTACGAGACCATCGTCACCGGCCATATGGCCCTGCCCGGTACGCCCGAGGACGTGGCGACGAACCGGGAGTACATCCGGGACCTGCGCGCCGCTGCATCCGAAGCACTGCGCACGGTCGACATGAAGGAAGCCTCGGCCGCCGCCAAGGTGCCGGCCGACAACAAGCAGGCGGAAATCAAGGTCTGGATGGACGCGGTCACCGCCCGCGCGGCCGAACTCATGCCGTCCTGGGAAAAGCGCCTGGGAGGAACCGACATCTTCCTCGCCGACAACCTCAACGCCACAGCGTGGAGCGTCTTCATCGACTAGGACGACGCCCTGCGAATGAGGGGCGAACCGCGGTGATCGCGTTCGTCGCAGTCGACTTCGAAGGAGGGATGCCGCATGCTGCCGGCGACGAAAGTGGAGCAGTTGGCGCAGAGCATAGAGCTGGTCGTGGACGCTGTGCGCGGCGCACCGGTCGACCAATTTCACAACCCGACGCCGTGTTCGGCATGGACGGTGAAAGACCTCGTCAATCACATCGCCATGATGCTCCTGCTGACGAGAGACGCGGGCACCCGCACGGCATCGGATCCGGGCCTGCTGACCGCGAGCCCGGTGCCACTTCTCGCCGGGCGGCCGGAGTCCGAGTGGGCGTTGCTCGTGGCCGGCAGAGCGGAACCGGCGGCCAGGGCCTGGTCCGAGCCGGCAGCGTGGGAGGGCGAGGCCGGCCTCGGCGGACCGCCCATGCCCGCGACCGCGCTCGGCGGGATCCTCATCGCCGAATTCACCGTCCACGCCTGGGACACGGCAGCAGCCACCGGACAACCGCTCGCCGTACCCGCGTTCTTGGCCGAAGCCACGTTCGCCACGTATTCGCGAGAGGCACCCCGCATGCGCGGTCTCGGCCTCCTGGGTGACGAGGTACCCCAAGACGCGGACGCACCCGTGCTCGACCGCGCCCTGGCCCTCACTGGCAGAAACCCTCGATGGACACCAGCGGCGCATTCGAGTGTGCCCGACGGCCCACCGGGGCCTTCGTCGTCGGCGAACCGTCCTGCCTCGCGTACGGCTGGTGCGTCGATCACGCGTTCTTGAAGCCCTGGTCGACCAGGGCCTTCGACACGGTGTCGGCGCCGACCCTGTCCAGCTTCGAGTCCGCAGGGTGCACGGTCGTGCGGCCGATTGCTCAGAGCCAGTCCTTCCGCTTGAAGATGAGATACAGAGTGGTGCATACGACCGCCATCAGGACCACCGCGAAGGGGTACCCGAGTGCCCAGTGCAACTCCGGCATCTCCCGGAAGTTCATGCCGTAGATCGTCCCGACGAGTGTCGGAGCGAAGAGGATCGCCGCCCACGACGAGATCTTCTTGATCTCCTCGTTCTGTTCGAAGCCTGCCTCCGCCAAGGCCCGCATCTCCGCGTTCTGTTGCTGGGTGACCAGGGTCGCGTTGACCGTGAGGATCTCCGTGAGGGCCTGGCGGAAGCCGTCCACGCGTTCGCTGATGTGGGTGACGTGGTCGGCGACGTCGCGGAGGTAGCGCTGGAGTTCCTCGTCCGTCTCGTACTTGGCGAAACCGGCGATCAGGCTGTGCAGCATGCCGACCAGGGGCCGGGTGGCGCGCTGGAACTCGACCGTCTCGCGGGAGAGTTCGTAGATGCGGCGGGAGACTTCCGGGTCGCCGCGGAAGACCTCCGTCTCGATCTCGTCGATGTCGTTCTGGACGCCCTCGACGACCGGGGCGTAGCCGTCCACCACCGCGTCGAGTATGGCGTAGAGGACTGCCTCGGGGCCGAGTTTGAGCAGGTCAGGGCTGTCCTCCATGCGGTGGCGGACCGCCGACAGGTCCGGCGCCGCGCCGTGCCGGACCGTGATCACGAAGTCCGGGCCCACGAAGACGTGCAGCTCGGCGAAGTCCACCTCCTCCGGCGCGTCCAGATAGCGGGCGGCGCGCAGGACCACGAACAGCGTGTCGCCGTAGCGCTCCAGCTTCGGGCGCTGGTGTGCCTCCATCGCGTCCTCGACCGCGAGCGGATGCAGGTCGAACTCGGCGGCCAGGGAGAGGAGTTCGTCCGAGGTGGGGCGGGCCAGGCCGATCCACGCCATCCCCGCGGGCTGGTCGCGCAGCTCGCGGTACGTCTCCGCCAGGGTCGCCGGCGTCGACACCCGCACCCCGTCGCGGTACAGCGCGGCCTCCACCACGCTCGGCGGCTCGCCCGGTGTCGCCGCCGCCGCGGAGCCCGGCTCCGGCGGCTCGGCCGTGTCCTGCTTCGGCGGCAGGGAGCGGCGCCAGACGGACCGTCTGGCGTTCCTGCCGTTCCTGCCGTTCCCGGAGTTCTTCGAGGCCGGGCTGGGGCGTCGCTCGGACATCGCGGCCGCCTCTCGATGGGGACTGCATCGGCGTGATCTGTGTGATCGTAGTGATCGGGCGTGGTCAGGCGTGGTCAGGCGTGATCAGTGGGCCTTGGTGCAGGATATACGGGGCATACAGGCCCGGCGGAGGGAATCAAGGACGGGATTCGGTGAGAGAAGCGGACAGGATCTGTCCGCGACGGACGTTACCGTGCGCGATATGGCGAAGACGTCCCCCGGCCCGGTCCTCGGCACCCGCGCCCTCAACCGTGCCACCCTCGACCGTCAGCTGCTGCTGCGCCGCTCACCCCGGTCGGTGGAGGAGGCCGTGGCGCATCTCGTCGGCCTCCAGGCACAGAACGTGAAGCCGCCGTACTACGCCCTCGCCGCCCGCCTCGACGGCTTCGATCCCGAGCGGCTCTCGCGGCTGATGGCGGACCGGGAGGTCGTCCGGATCGTCACCCTGCGGTCGACCATCCACACCCACACCGCCGACGACGCCCGCACCCTGCGCCCGCTCGTCCAGCCGGCCCGGGACCGCGAGCTGACCGCCTTCCGCAAGGGCCTGACCGGCGTCGACCTGGACCGGCTCGCGGCACTCGCCCGTGACCTGGTCGAGGCCGAACCGCGCACCATGGCCGAACTGCGCCAAGCCCTCCTCGCCGAGTGGCCCGATGCCGACCCGCAGTCCCTGGCCGTCGCCGCCCGCTGCAAGCTGCCCCTCGTCCAGGTCCCCCCACGCGGCCTGTGGGGCCGGTCCGGGCAGGTCGCACTCACCACCGCCGAGCACTGGCTGGGCCGTCCCGCCGCACCGGCCCCGGCACCGGACGACACCGTGCTGCGCTATCTCGCCGCCTTCGGCCCGGCCTCCGTCAGGGACATGCAGACCTGGGCCGGACTGACCCGGCTGCGCGAGGTCTTCGAACGGCTCCGGCCCCGCCTCCTCGCCTTCCGCGACGAGCACGGTGTCGAGCTCTTCGACCTGCCCGACGCACCCCGCCCCGACCCCGGGACGCCCGCCCCGCCCCGCTTCCTCCCCGAGTACGACAACCTCCTCCTCTCGCACGCCGACCGCACCCGTGTCGTCCCGCCCGAGCACCGGGGCCGCCTCTGGCAGGGCAACCAGCCCCACCGGACCCTGCTCGTGGACGGCTTTCTGGCGGGCGTGTGGAAGCCGCTGGACGACGCCCTGGTCATCGAGCCCTTCGGCCCGCTGAGCCGGGCCCAGCGGGCCGCCGTGCTGGAAGAAGGCGAGCGGATGCTGGCCGTCCTGCACCCCGGGACGTCGTACGACATCCGGTTCGCGACGGTCGTACCCCGATCCGGCCGATGACCCCTCAGCCCGCGTCGCTCGGCCCGCGTCGCTCGGCCCGCGTCGCTCGGCCCGAGCCGCCCGCCCCGCGCCACTCATTCGGAGCACATGCGAAACGGGGCCTCTGGAGTCGGGGCCACGGAACTGCGGCGGCTCAGCCACTTCGTCGCCGTCGCCGGGGAGTTGCACTTCGGGAGGGCCGCCGACCGGCCGCACATCGTGCAGTCCGCGGTGAGCATGCGGATACAGCGGCTCGAGCGGGAGCCGGGCGCCGCAGCAACCCGCCCTGGCCGACCTGGTGGTCGGCGCCTGTCGCGAGGCCGGCTTCGAGCCGCCGCCCGGACCGTCCCGCGAGGTCCCGGCGGACGGCTGGGGCGCGGCGGGCGGACTCACCGCCGGCAAGTGGCCGGACCGGGGCATGGATAGGGGGCGCTGCGGGCTGCTCGTGGTAGCCCGCAACGCCCCCTGGTCACTCACCCGGGCGATGCCCGGGAGGTCTTCTGGTTACGAGTTGACCTGTGTGGTCACCAGGTTCGAGAAGGTGGTCAGCCGGGTGTAGACACCCGGGTAACCGGCCTCCGCGCACCCCTCTCCCCAGGAAGTGATCCCTGCCAGGACGCCCCCGATGAGCAGGGGACCGCCGCTGTCGCCCTGGCAGGTGTCTACGCCACCGGACGTGTATCCGGCGCAAACCATGTCGGTCTGGACGAAGTCCGAACCGTAGGAGCTCTTGCAGCTGGTGTCGGACACGATCGGGACGGTCGCGGTCCGCAGCTGGTTGGAGGAGCTGCCGTTCTCCGAGGTGGTGCCCCAGCCGAGGATGCGGGCCGTGGTGCCGGCCGCGTACACGCTGGTCTGGGAGGAGCTGACGTACGACGCCGGGGTGTACGACATCGCCGTCGAGAGGGTGAGGACCGACACGTCGTCGCCGTTGGTGGCGTCCGTGTAGTCCGGGTTGATCCAGATCTTGCTGACCCGGCTGACCGTGCCGTTGGTGCCGTTCAGGTTGGTACGCCCGCCGACCACGCGGACGCTGCTGGTGGTCTCGCCCTCCATACAGTGGGCGGCGGTCACCACCTTGGTCGCCGACACCAGGGTGCCGCCGCAGAACTGACTGCCGGACGCGTCCGTGATCTGCATCATGAACGGGTACGCGGTGGTCGTGGTCGTCGTGCCGCCGACGATCGGCTGGGGGGCGGCTGACGCGGTGGGGGACGCGATCAGCGCGGTCGCTGCGGCGGCAGCCGTCACCGCCAGGACGGCGGCGGTCTTTCTGGCGCGGTTGAGCCCGAACATGAGTCTCCTCAGTGGGGGTTGCCGGTGGGGGGTCGCGCGGGTGTGGGGGGTGCACGGGGGTCGCGGGACCGACCCCCGTATGCCCGGGCGAGCGGCACATCCATAAGCTAGAACCCGGAACCCCACCCTCCCAATGAGGGAACCCCCTAGGGGGATGGGGGAGGGAAAACCCTCGGTCCGCCTCAGTTAACCGGGAGCGCTCTCACTTCGCGCGCCGCCCGGCCGCCAAACGGACTATGTCCACGCGCGATCGGATGCCCAGCTTGCGGTAGACCCGGGTGAGCGTCGCCTCCACCGTCTTGACGCTGATGAACAGCCGGGCGGCGATCTCCCGGTTGGTGGCGCCCTCCATGACCAGCGCGGCGACCTGACGCTCCATCGCGGCCAGCCCCTCCAGCGCGGCGGCCGGCTCGGCCGGCGCCCCGACCGCCGGCTCGGGCTCGGCCTCGGGCGCCGAGACGGCCTCGTCCACCTGCCGCAGCCACGGCAGCGCCCGGCACCGCCGGAACAGCCGGGTGGCCTCGTCGTACGCCGTGGGGGAGCGCCGCTCGCGCAGCGAGGCCAGGGCGAACGCGGCCCGGGCCTCCTCCAGACCGTAGCCCAGTTTGGCGAACCGGTCCTGAGCCGAGGTCAGCTGGGCGACGGCCGCCTCGTGCTCCCCGTGCGCCGCCCGGACGAGCGCCTCGGCCCGGTCGAGCACGGCGAGAACGCTCTCCCGGCCGAGTCTGAGGGCGTGCTCCCGGGTGACGTCGATGACGTCCTGCGCCTCGGCCGTCTCACCCACCCGGACCAGTGCCTCGGCCAGGTCGCCCTGCCAGCGGCCGCGTGCCGGGTCGGTGATGCCGAGGCTCTGCTCCAGCTCCCGCACCCGGCGCAGCGAGCGTACGGTGCCCGCCGGGTCGCCTGCCACCAACTGGGCGTATCCGAGGGCGCCCAGGGCCCGGGACAGGTACATGGTGTCGCCGTCCTGCTCGGCGTGGTCCACCGCCTCCCGGGCCAGCGCGAGGCCCCGGTCCACGTCACCGCCGGAGGCCTCGGCCAGTGAGGTGAGCATCGCGGAGGCGGTCTCGCCGATCCCGCAGTCGTGGGCCAGGTGCAGGCCCTCCCGGGCCAGGTCGAGGGCCCGGCCGCAGTGCCCGGAGCGCAACTCGGTCTCGGCGAGCCCGCGCAGGAAGTGCACCTCGCTCTCCACCTGGCCGCGCCGGCGCACCTCGCGCAGCAGCGCGGTGACCGTGGCCCGGGCGTCGGCCAGCTGGTCGCCCATCACCAGCCAGCGGAACCGGGCGCTGCCGGCTCCGTTGTGATGGCACGACACGTTCGGGTCCTGCGGCTCCTTCAGGGCACGCTTGATGGTGGCGGGCGCGGCCGGATGGCCCATCAGGGTCTCGACCTGGGCCTGCAGGGACAGCGCGAGCAGCTCGGTGCGCCGGTCGTCGCCGCGGGCCGCGAGGTCGGCGGAGTGCGCGGCCGCCTGCCGGGCCTCGGTGAAGTCGCCCTCCACGATCAGGGCTCGCCAGGCCAGCTGGTAGTGGACCAGGCCGAGCAGCCGGGGGTCGTCGCCGGCGTCGGCGAGGGCGTGCGGGAAGGCCGCGTCGACCTCGGTCATGGTGTGGCCGGCGGAGTCGATGACCAGGATCCAGGCCCGTACCCGGTCGGCGGGGCGGGTGGCGCGGGTGAGCACCTCACGGGCGATGTCCTGGGCGAGGTCGACCTCGCCGGCGCTGATCGCGTCCTCGGCGGCCAGCAGCCGGCGCTCGTCCGGGCCCGGTCTGTTGTCACCGGGGGTGTGCCGGGCGGCGAGCAGGCCGAGCTGTGCGGCCACCGAGGGCGCTCCCCGGTCCCGGGCCTGGGTCGCGGCCTCGGCGAGCCGGGCGGCCACCTCCGGGTCGGTGCCGGTGGCGGCCAGGGCCAGATGCCGGGCCCGCTCGATCGGGTCGGAGGCGGCCGTGGACAGCGCCGCGTGCGCGGCCCGGCGCTCCTGCGCGGGCGCCTCGGCGTACAGCGCGGCGGAGATGAGGGGGTGGGCGAAGCGTACGGCCGGGCCCTCCGGCTCGGTGGCCAGCAGCCCCAGTTCGGCCGCCTGGGCGCATTCGGCCTCGGCGTTCTCCCGGCCGGCCGCGTGCAGCAGGGCGTGCGTGGGCCGGGCGCCGGCGCTGGCCACCAGGAGGGTGCGGCGGGCCTCGACGGAGAGCATGTCCAGGCGGGTGAGGACCAGGGCGCGCAGCGAGGTCGGCACCGGCAGCGGTTCGCCGGGCCGGGGCGGGGTCGGGTTCTCGGCGAGGGCGCGGCCGAGTTCCAGGGCGAACAGCGGGTTGCCGCCGCTGGTGCGGTGGATCTCCCGGACCGCGGCCCGGGTCAGCGCCGCGTGGCCGCGGTGGTCGAGGAGGTCGGCGACCTGCCTGCGGGTGAGCGGGCCGAGGCGGACGGCGACGGTGTCCGGGGGTGACGCGCGTAGGTGACGGTCGTACTCCTGGCCCTCCGTGCGGACCGCGCAGAGCAGTTGGACCGGGGTGCCGCCGAGGCGGCGGGCGGCGAAGCCGAGGAGTTCGGCGCTGGCCGGATCCAGCCACTGGAGGTCGTCGGCGACGATCAGCACGGGGCCCTCGGCGGCCAGCGCGCGCAGCGCCGACAGCACCGCGAGGCGCAGGGCGAGGCCGTCGCGCTGGAGGGTGGACTCGCCGCGGCCGGTGAGTGCCGACTCCAGGGCGGTGCGCTGGGCGCCGGGCAGCCGGGGCGCGACCTCGTCGAGGACCAGCCCGAAGAGGTCGGCGAGGGCCAGAAACGGAAGATGGGATTCAGACTCGGTGGCCGAGCAGCGCAACACGGTGCGGGCGGCGCCGGCGTATTCGGCGTCCAATGCCCCCAGGACGGTCGATTTCCCTATTCCGGCCGGCCCGTGCAGGAGCACGCTGCCGCCCGAGGCGAGCTGTTCACGGGCGGCCGAGAGCAGCTCCGCCCGGCCGATGACCAGGTCGGGGCGGCATCGGGCAGGCTCCTGGAAGTCCCGTCGCACGGTCACCGCTCCCCTCGTGTGTCGTGTTCGGGCCAAATTCTAGGCAACGAACCCTGAAATCCGGCCGGACGGCATGGTGAGGGAAATAACAGCGGCCTTGCATCGGGTAATTCAAAGCGCGCATGCATGAATGGAATGGGTTCCCTCCGCTACGGCAACAACCCCGTCCGACGAGCCGCCGACACTGCCTCCCCTCGGGTGTGTGCGCCCAGTTTCCGCATCGCCGAGCGCAGGTACCCCTTGACCGTCTCGGGTCGCAGCCCGAGCCGCTCGGCCACCGCCGCGTTGGTCGCGCCGGCCGCCACCCAGGCCAGCACATCCAGCTCCCGGGGCGCCAGTGTTCCCTCGGCCGCAGGTGCCGGGGTGGTCAGCATCCCGCAGGCGGCGAGCAGTTCGGCGCGCAGTTCGGGGTCGGCGATCCGCGGGGCCAGCGCCCGCAGCGTGGCATGCGCCTCCCGCACCTGTTCCCAGGCGCCCCCCGGATCCGGTACGGCGGCGGGCTCCGGGCGCGCCGCCGCCAGCAGGCCCCGTGCCTCGTCCCGTACGACGAGGGCCTGCTCCACGTCCCGTGCCGCCGCCACCGCCGCGCCCAGGGTGCGGTCGCCCAGCGGCTGGGCGGTGCGCAGCGCGCCGTACAGCACGCCCCGCACCCGGCGCCGGACCACCACGGGCACCGCGAGAACCGAGCGGATGCCCTCGGCCGCCACCGGGATGTCGTACTCGTGGCTGATCTGCCGGGAGACGGAGTAGTCGGTGACCGCGCACGGACGGGCCAGCAGGACCGCCCTGCCGCCCAGGCCGTTGCCGGAGGAGACCGCGAGCGAGCGCAGGGCGGCCGTGTTGGTGCCGGTCAGCTCGCTGATCCGGACCTGTGGCCGGTCGGCGTCGACCAGCCCGCCGAAGGCGATCGGGAGCCCGGTGGCGCGCCGGAGTCTGGCCAGCGCACCGCGTATCTCCACCGCCCCCGCGATCTCTGCTGCCACCTGTCCTGCCCCTTCGACCCGGCCTCGTGCTGTCCACACCCCCGTACGGGGGTAGTGAGACCTGCATCACGGATTACACGATGCCAGAGAGCCGCCCGGCAATGGTCCGGTACCGAAGGAGACGCGTATGACGAGTGCGACGGAGGACTTCCGCAGGGCACGGGACTTCCTGCTGGAACACCGTACGGACTATGCCACCGCTTACGAGGGCTTCGTATGGCCGCGTCCGGACCACTTCAACTGGGCGCTCGACTGGTTCGACGTCATCGCCGAGGGCAACGGCCGCACCGCCCTGCACATCGTCGAGGAGGACGGCACCGAGACGAAGCTGTCCTTCGCCGAGCTGTCCGAGCGCTCCGACCGGGTCGCGAACCATCTGCGGGCGCGGGGCGTCGAGCCGGAGGACCGCATCCTCGTCATGCTCGGCAACCAGGCCGAGCTGTGGGAGACCGCGCTGGCCGCGATGAAGCTGCGCGCCGTCGTCATCCCGGCCACCCCGCTGCTCGGCCCGGCCGACCTGCGCGACCGCGTCGACCGGGGCCGGGTGAAGCACGTCATCACGCGCGCCGAGGACGCCGCCAAGTTCGCCGAGGCGCCCGGGGTGTACACCCGGTTCGCCGTGGGCGGGCCGGCGGAGGGCTGGGAGGCGTACGAGGACGCGTACGTGGCCTCCGACGGGTTCCTGCCGGACGGGCCGACGCTCGCCGACGACCCGCTGATGCTCTACTTCACCTCGGGCACCACCGCCCGGCCCAAGCTGGTCGAGCACACCCACACCTCGTACCCCATCGGGCATCTGGCCACCCTGTACTGGATCGGCCTCAAGCCGGGCGACGTCCATCTGAACATCTCCTCGCCGGGCTGGGCCAAGCACGCCTGGTCGAACCTGTTCGCGCCGTGGAACGCGGAGGCGACCGTCTTCATCCACAACTACAGCCGTTTCGACGCGGGCCGGCTGATGGCCGAGATGGACCGGCACGGGGTGACCTCCTTCTGCGCTCCGCCGACGGTGTGGCGGATGCTGATCCAGGCCGACCTGACCCAGCTGCGCACCCCGCCCCGTGAGGTGGTGGCGGCCGGCGAGCCGCTCAACCCCGAGGTGATCGAGCAGGTGCGGCGGGCCTGGCACGTCACCATCCGGGACGGGTTCGGGCAGACCGAGACGGCCGTGCAGGTCTCCAACAGCCCCGGGCAGCCGCTGAAGACCGGCTCGATGGGCCGGCCGAGTCCGGGATACCGCGTCGAACTGCTCGACCCGGTGTCGGGCGCGCCGGGGGTGACGGAGGGCGAGATCGCCCTCGACCTGTCGGCGCGGCCGGTGGGCCTGATGACCGGGTACCACGGGGACGCGGACCGTACGGCGGAGGCGATGGCCGGCGGCTACTACCGCACCGGTGACATCGGCTCCCGGGACGAGGACGGCTACATCACCTACGTCGGCCGCGCGGACGACGTGTTCAAGGCGTCCGACTACAAGATCAGCCCGTTCGAGCTGGAGAGCGCGCTCCTCGAACACGAGGCGGTGGCCGAGGCGGCCGTCGTCCCGGCGCCGGACGAACTGCGGCTCGCCGTGCCCAAGGCGTACATCGTCCTTGCGGCGGGCTGGGAGCCGGGCCCGGACACCGCGAAGGTGCTCTTCGAGCACTCCCGTCAGGTCCTGGCGCCGTACAAGCGGGTCCGCAGGCTGGAGTTCGCGGCGCTGCCCAAGACCGTCTCCGGCAAGATCCGCCGGATCGAACTCCGCGAGGCCACGGCGGCCGGGTCGGCGGACGAGTACCGCGAGGAGGATTTCCGGTGAGCACCTCTTACACACACGGCACGAGCGGGACCGTGCTGCTCGGCGACACCATCGGCGCCGACCTCGACCGGGCCGTCGCGGCCTGGCCGGACCGCGAGGCACTCGTCGACGTGCCGTCCGGGCGGCGCTGGACGTACGGCGAGTTCGCCGCGGACGTGGACCGGTTGGCGTACGCGCTGCTGGCGAGCGGGGTCGCCAAGGGTGACCGGGTGGGGATCTGGGCGGTCAACTGCGCGGAGTGGGTGCTCGTCCAGTACGCCACCGCCCGGATCGGGGCGATCATGGTGAACATCAACCCGGCCTACCGCACCCACGAGGTCGAGTACGTCCTCAACCAGGCCGGGATCTCCCTCCTGTTCGCCTCCGTCAGCCACAAGAGCAGCGACTACCGGGCGATGGTGGAGGAAGTGCGGGGCAGGTGCCCGCAGTTGCGGGAGGCCGTGTACATCGGCGACCCGACCTGGGACGCGCTGCTGCGGCGCGGGACACCCGACCTGTACGAGGACTTCTGGACGCGCAGGAGCGAGCTGTCCTGCGACGACCCCATCAACATCCAGTACACGTCGGGCACGACCGGCTTCCCCAAGGGGGCCACGCTCTCCCACCACAACATCCTCAACAACGGTTACTTCGTCGGAGAGTTGATCTCCTACACCGAGCAGGACCGGATCTGCATCCCGGTGCCCTTCTACCACTGCTTCGGCATGGTGATGGGCAACCTGGCCGCCACCTCGCACGGCGCCTGCATCGTGATCCCGGCCCCGTCCTTCGACCCCGAGGCCACCCTGGAGACGGTCCAGCGGGAGCGCTGCACCTCCCTCTACGGCGTGCCGACCATGTTCATCGCGGAGCTGAACCTCCCCGACTTCGCCTCGTACGACCTGTCCTCGCTGCGCACCGGCATCATGGCGGGCTCGCCCTGCCCGGTCGAGGTGATGAAGCGGGTGGTCGCGGAGATGCACATGGCGGAGGTCTCCATCTGCTACGGCATGACCGAGACCAGCCCGGTGTCCCTCCAGACCCGTATCGACGACGACCTGGAACACCGCACCGGCACGGTCGGCCGGGTGCTGCCGCACCTGGAGGTCAAGGTCGTCGACCCGGCCACCGGGGTCACCCAGCCCCGAGGCGCGGCAGGCGAGTTGTGCACCCGCGGCTACAGCGTGATGCTCGGCTACTGGAACGAGCCCGAGAAGACCGCGGAGGCCGTCGACCCCGGGCGCTGGATGCACACCGGCGACCTGGCGATGATGCGTGACGACGGGTACGTCGAGATCGTCGGCCGGATCAAGGACATGATCATCCGGGGCGGCGAGAACATCTATCCGCGCGAGATCGAGGAGTTCCTCTACGCCCACCCCAAGATCCGGGACGTCCAGGTGGTCGGGGTGCCGCACGAGAGGTACGGCGAGGAGGTCCTGGCCTGTGTCATCCCGCACGACCCGGCCGACCCGCCGACCCTGGAGGAACTGCGCGCCTTCTGCGCGGGCCGCCTGGCCCACTACAAGGCGCCGAGCCGGATCCAGATCCTGGAGACCTTCCCGATGACCGTGTCGGGGAAGGTACGGAAGATCGAGCTGAGGCAGACCTACGGAGGCTGAGCCTCTCCGTTCGCCGGGCGCCGTCCAGGACCACGGTCTCAGACGGCGCCCGACGCGTTGAGGCCGTCCGCGAGTTCGTTGACCGGCTGCGGCGTCCCCGTCAGGTCCAGAACGAACAGCGGCACCCCCAGCGCGTCGGCCCGCTCACGCGCGTCCTCGGCGTACCCCGCGAGGGAGAAGTACACGCAGCCGGAGTCCTCCGTCATCGCCGTCAGCCACAGGCACTCCACGTCCCGCAGCGAGGCCGGCCGCACGGTCGGGTCCACCTGGGCGACCAGACCCCGCGCGGCCAGGCCGATGCCGTTCGGCGGACGCTGGTCGGCGCGGCGTATGTTCCGGTAGCCGAGCCAGCGCAGATAGAGCGCGGCGGCGGTGACCGCGTCCCGGGCGGTCCGGATCGTGACCGGCTGGAAGGGCGGCCGCGGCTCGGGATCCGGCCCGGGCGCGGACTCGGTCCCGGCCACCGGCACGCGCAGTACCGCCCCGCACGGGCAGCCCAGCTCCGGCCGCGGCCACTGGTCCCGGCGGCCGCAGGAGCCGCAGCTCACCGTCACCCAGTCCTCGTCCCAGGCGCGGTGCGCCACCGGCGTCGGCGGGGCCGTGCCGTCGAGGGACGGGGTGACCGGGGCACCGCAGGCGCAGGGGTACGACGGCGCGGTGTAGACGTGCTCGCGCGTACAGGCCGGACAGCGCACCGGCACGCTCTCGGACATGGCCCCACCTCAGGCGTCGCGTCGGTTCAGCGATCCCATGGTGCTCCCGCAGGGGCCCGGTTGTCCGTCCCTTGACGACGTTCGCCCCCGCGCTTACATTGATTTCAGATAGTAGAAGTTATTTTCCGTATTGCGGAATTATGCTCACCGCGGGGCGCGACGGGAGCAGGCATCCGACAGCCGAAGCAGGAGTACTCGATGGCTCGAATGACCGCTGCCCGCGCGGCAGTTGAGATCCTCAAGCGCGAGGGCGTCAGCGCCGCGTTCGGGGTGCCGGGCGCGGCGATCAACCCGTTCTACGCGGCACTCAAGGCCTCCGGCGGCATCAACCACACCCTCGCCCGCCATGTCGAGGGCGCCTCGCACATGGCCGAGGGCTACACCCGGACCCACCCCGGCAACATCGGCGTCTGCATCGGCACCTCCGGTCCGGCCGGCACCGACATGATCACCGGGCTGTACTCGGCCACCGGCGACTCCGTCCCGATCCTCTGCATCACCGGCCAGGCGCCGACCGCGGTGATCCACAAGGAGGACTTCCAGGCCGTCGACATCGCCTCGATCGCCAAGCCGGTGACGAAGATGGCGGTCACCGTGCTGGAGGCGGCCCAGGTCCCCGGCGTCTTCCAGCAGGCCTTCCACCTGATGCGCTCCGGCCGCCCCGGCCCGGTCCTGATCGACCTGCCGGTCGACGTCCAGCTCACCGAGATCGAGTTCGACCCGGAGACCTACGAGCCGCTCCCGGTCTACAAGCCGGCCGCGACCCGTGCCCAGATCGAGAAGGCGATCGGTCTGCTGAACGCCTCCGAGCGGCCGCTGATCGTCGCGGGCGGCGGGGTCATCAACGCGGATGCCGCCGAACTGCTGGTGGAGTTCGCGGAGTTGACGGGGATCCCGGTCGTGCCCACCCTCATGGGCTGGGGCGTGCTCCCCGACGACCACGAGCTGAACGCCGGCATGGTCGGCCTGCAGACCTCGCACCGCTACGGCAACGCGACCTTCCTGGAGTCCGACTTCGTCCTCGGCATCGGCAACCGCTGGGCCAACCGCCACACCGGCAAGCTGGACGTCTACACGGCCGGCCGGAAGTTCGTGCACGTGGACATCGAGCCGACCCAGATCGGCAGGATCTTCGCTCCCGACTACGGCATCGCCTCCGACGCCAAGGCCGCGCTGGAGCTGTTCGTGGCGGTGGCACGGGAGCTGAAGGCGGCGGGCAGGCTGCCCGACCGGAGCGAGTGGGCCGCCGCGACCCAGGAGAAGAAGGCGACCCTCCAGCGCCGTACCCACTTCGACGACATCCCGATCAAGCCGCAGCGCGTCTACGAGGAGATGAACAAGGCCTTCGGTCCGGAGACCCGGTACGTCTCCACGATCGGCCTCTCGCAGATCGCCGGCGCCCAGATGCTGCACGTCTTCAGGCCGCGGCACTGGATCAACTGCGGCCAGGCGGGCCCCCTCGGCTGGACGATCCCGGCCGCGCTGGGCGTCGCCAAGGCCGACCCGGAGGCCTCCGTCGTCGCCCTCTCCGGCGACTACGACTTCCAGTTCATGCTGGAGGAGCTGGCGGTCGGGGCGCAGCACAAGATCCCGTACGTCCATGTCCTCGTCAACAACTCCTACCTGGGCCTGATCCGTCAGGCGCAGCGGGCCTTCGACATCGACTTCCAGGTCAGCCTGGAGTTCGAGAACATCAACTCGCCGGAGCTGGGCGTCTACGGCGTCGACCATGTGAAGGTCGTCGAGGGCCTGGGCTGCAAGGCGATCCGGGTGACCGACCCGAACGAGCTGGGCGCGGCCTTCGAGCAGGCCAAGAAGCTGGCGCAGGAGCACCAGGTGCCGGTGGTGGTGGAGGCGATCCTGGAGCGGGTCACCAACATCTCGATGTCCACGACCAACGACATCGGCAACGTCGTCGAGTTCGAGGAGATCGCGACCGAACCCGGCCATGCGCCGACGTCCATCAGGACGCTGAAGGTCTGAGCCGCCCCGCAACGGCAGGGGCACGACAGCCGGGGCACAACAGAGCGGGCGGTCCATCCGGAGGGATGGGCCGCCCGCTTCGCGTTGTGGGTGACACGGGGCCCGCCGCCCCCGTGCCGGCGGGCTCCGTGTGGAGTGAATATGCCCGTCGACCGGGGCGGTTGAAGCGTGCTGAACAAGATTCAGAGCTTGATTTGAGGATTCGTCATCCGCTTCACCCGGGTTCAGGGGCTTTCGGGATGCTCGGTGAGCCCCGGCCAGTCGTCCGGTCCGCCGCCCTGCCACTCGATGAGGTCGCTCTCCTCGACCTCGATCCGGTCCAGATCGGCCATCCGCAGGATCTCGATCACGTCGTCGAGGTGTGAGGCGAGCCCCAGGGTCACCTCCCCCTCGGTGACCCGTCGGGAGCCGTCCAGGGCGGGAGCGTGCACGACGATGTGCGGGAACTCCGTCGGTGGGTGCGCTGTCATGCCTTCAGCGTGCTGCGGCCGGCGCGGATGCGCACGCCGAAGCGCGGACGCGGGTACGCCGAAGCGCCGGAGCGGAGGATACGGACGGTTCCGCATCCGGCGCTCCGGCGCTCGGCGAGGGTTCTTCGGCTGTGGCCGTCCGACGGCGCGAGGCTGGGCGCGACAGGTCGTTCGCGCCGCCGGACGGGGTCTGGAACGGCTGGGACCGCGGCGGGTGCGACGGAGCCGGGGCGCGCTTCCCTCTGGTCGAGAAGGGCGCTCGGTTCCTTCACCACCGCACTGGCTCGCACGCCGCCGCGGTCCGTGCCACGCCCGCGCACCTCCGGCCGGCCACCCCTCATCCGGGCCGTCCGGCCGTGCGCGGGCCGTTCGTGTCAGTCCTCGCGCAGGGCGTGGACCGCCTCCTCCACGCGCTTGCCGTACTCCGGGTCGGCGGCGTGGAAGTGGGCCAGGTTCTTCTCGATCACGTCGTCGCGGGAGACCTGTGCGAGGCCGCCGGCGATGTTCGCGACCAGACGCCGCTTCTCCTCCTCGGACATCAGCCGGTACAGCTCGCCCGCCTGGTAGAAGTCGTCGTCCTTGGTGTGCGGCGGGGCCTCGTGGGTGCCGGTGTGACCGGTGACGGCCAGCGGAGCCGCCAGCGGACGGCCGGTCTCCACCGGGCCGTCGTAAGAGTTCGGCTCGTAGTTCTTGGCGTACCGGCCCTGCGGGTTGGCGGCCATGAGGCCGTCCCGGCCGTAGTTCTGCGCGGTCGTCGCCTTCGGGGCGTTGACGGCCAGCAGGGTGTGGTTGACGCCCAGGCGGTAGCGGTGCGCGTCCGCGTAGGCGAACAGGCGGCCCTGGAGCATCTTGTCGGGGGAGGGGCCGATGCCCGGCACGAAGTTGTTGGGGGAGAACGCGGCCTGCTCGACCTCGGCGAAGACGTTGTCCGGGTTGCGGTCCAGGACCAGGCGGCCCACCCGCTGGAGCGGGTAGTCCCGGTGCGGCCACACCTTGGTCAGGTCGAACGGGTTGAAGCGGTAGTCCGCCGCCTCGGCCGCCGGCATGATCTGGACGTGGAGGGTCCAGGACGGGTTGACGCCCCGCTCGATGGCCTGGAGCAGGTCCGTCTGGTGCGAGTTGGGGTCCTTGCCCGCGAGTTCCGCCGCCTGCTCGCCGCTGAGACTGCGCACGCCCTGGTTGGTCTTGAAGTGGTACTTGACGAAGAAGGCCGCGCCCTCGGCGTTCGTCCACTGGTAGGTGTGCGAGCCGTAGCCGTTCATGTGGCGGTACGACGCCGGGATGCCCCGGTCGCCCATCAGCCAGGTCACCTGGTGCGTGGCCTCGGGGGCATGCGCCCAGAAGTCCCAGACGTTGTCCGGCTCCTGACGGCCCGTGAAGGGGTCGCGCTTCTGCGAGTGGATGAAGTCGGGGAACTTGATGGGGTCCTTGATGAAGAACACGGGGGTGTTGTTCCCGACGAGGTCGTAATTGCCCTCTTCCGTATAGAACTTGACGGCGAAGCCGCGCGGGTCGCGGACGGCGTCGGCGCCGCCGAGGGAGTCGGCGACCGTCGAGAACCGCAGGAAGACCTCGGTGCGCCGGCCGACCGTGCTCAGGAAGTCGGCGCGGGTGAAGCCGGTGACGTCGTCGGTCACTTCGAAGTACCCGTACGCGCCACTGCCACGGGCGTGCACCACCCTCCCCCACTGCCTTAAGGGCGTGGGAGGTGCCCCCACCGGGATCCGCTCACGGTTGAAGCGCGCGAGCTTCTCGAGGAGGTGCTGGTCCTGGAGGAGGAGCGGGCCGCCGACGCCGGCGGAGGCGGAGTTCTGGTTGTCGGCGACCGGGGCGCCGGACTCGGTGGTGAGCACGCGCTTCGACATCGTGGACCTTCCGTGCGGGTGTCAGCGGAAATTCATTTCCGCTTTGTGGAGCCTAGGATCGGGTCGGCTGAGGCGTCAACAGTTTGTTGAAGTGGTTTCCGGGCGGCGCCGGCGCCTGGGCGCGACAGGACAGTTGTCAGCGCCGGCGCCGCCCGGAAGTCGTGGGGTGCGGCTCAGACCTGGGCGCCGGAGAGGCGCTCCACCGCGCGCAGCAGCGCGGAGTGGTCGAGGCCGCCGTCGCCCTGTGCACGCAGGGAGGCGACCAGTTGGGCCACCACGGCGCCGACCGGCAGGGCCGCGCCGACATTGCGGGCCGCGTCGGTCACGATGCCCATGTCCTTGTGGTGCAGGTCGATCCGGAAGCCCGGAGCGAAGTCGCGGTTCAGGAAGTTGTCCTTCTTCCGCGTCAGCACGGTCGAGCCGGCCAGGCCGCCGTTCAGCACGTCCAGTGCGGCCGTCAGGTCCACGCCGGACTTCTCCAGGAAGACCACGGCCTCGGCGCACGCCTGGATGTTGACGGCGACGATCAGCTGGTTGGCGGCCTTCACGGTCTGGCCGGAGCCGTGCGGACCGCACAGCACGATGGTCCTGCCCAGCGCCCCGAAGATCGGCTTCGCGGTGTCGAAGTCGGCCTGCTCGCCGCCGACCATGATGGACAGCACGGCCTCGACCGCCCCGGCCTCGCCGCCGGACACCGGCGCGTCCAGGACGCGGACGCCCTTGTCCCGGGCCGCCTTCGCCAGGTCGACGGAGGTCTGCGGGGTGATGGACGACATGTCGATCAGCAGCGTGCCCGGCTTCACGTTCTCCAGGATGCCCTCGGGACCGTAGGCGATGGCCTCGACCTGCGGCGACGCGGGCACCATCGTGATGACCACGTCGGCGTCGCGCACGGCCTCGGCGATCGAGGAGGCCGCGGTGCCGCCGGCCGCGGCCAGCCGGTCCAGCTTCTCCCGCTCCAGGGTGAAGCCGGTGACGTCGTAACCCGCCTTGACCAGGTTCTCGGACATGGGGGAGCCCATGATGCCGAGGCCTATCCAGGCGATCTTGGGGAGTGTGCTCATAGGGGGTGCCTCTCTGACTGCTGTGATACGTCTGCTGCTCGGCGGGCGTCGCCAAAAGCAGCCCGTCCGGCGATTGAGGACGAGGCCGTTCAGGCCGAAGCGGGGGTCTGGGGGCGGCAGCCCCCAGTGGCGGTCACCTCAACGGGCGGCGCGCTGCTCCACCGGCAGCCAGCCGAAGGCCTCCGCGCTCGGGCGGTCGCCCGGCTTGTACTCCAGGCCCACCCAGCCGTCGTAGCCGGCCTTCCGCAGCTGGTCGAGCAGCTCCTCCAGGGGGAGCGAACCCGTGCCCGGGGCGCCGCGGCCGGGGTTGTCGGCGATCTGCACGTGGCCGGTCTTCGCCGCGTACCGCTCGATCGCCGACGGCAGGTCCTCGCCGTTCATGGACAGGTGGTACAGGTCCATGAGGAAGCGCGCGTTGCCGAGCCCCGTGGCCTCGTTGACCTTGTCGACGACGCCGACGCCGGCCGGTGCGCTCACCAGCGGGTACCGCGGGGACTCGGGCCGGTTGAGGGTCTCGATCAGGAGCACCGCGCCGATCTCGTCGGCCGCGCGGGCCGCGAGTGCCAGGTTCTCCAGGGCCAGCGCGTCCTGCCCGGCCGGGTCCACGCCCTCGACGCGGTTGCCGTACAGCGCGTTGAGCGCCTTGCAGCCGAGCGACTGGGCGAAGCCGGCCGCCACGTCGATGTTGGCGCGGAACCTCCCGGACTCCGCGCCCGGGATCGACAGGGCGCCCCGGTCGGGGCCGGGCAGTTGCCCGGCGTAGAAGTTCAGGCCGGTCAGCCGCACGCCCGCGTCCTCGATCGCGCTCTTCAGCGCGTCGAGCCCGGACCGCTCGGGGGTGGGGGAGTCGACCCAGGGCCACCACAGCTCGACCGCGCCGAAGCCGGCCGCGGCGGCGGCCGCGGGGCGCTCCAGCAGCGGGAGTTCCGTGAAGAGGATCGACAGGTTGACGTTGAAGCGCTGCTCTGCAAATCCCATGGGGGTCGGCGCTCCCTTCCGCTTGTCTGTATTTCCGTATTACGGAAGTTGATTTCTGCTTAATGGAAGACTGCCTGTGCCCTGGGAGAGCTGTCAAGAGCGCCCGCGCAAAACCCGCGCCCTACCCTGAAGGCATGGCACGGTCCAACGACGAGGTTGCCGCCCTGCTCCAGGAGTACGCGGACCTGATCTCGATCACCGGCGGAGACACCTTCAAGGCGCGGGTCTACGAGAAGGCCGCCCGGGCGGTCGGCGGTCACCACGCCGACGTCGCCACGCTCGACCTCAAGGGGCTCCAGGAGATCCCGAACGTCGGGAAGTCGATCGCCCAGAAGGTCCTGGAGTTCTTCGGCCAGGGCAGCGTGTCCGCCGTGGAGGAGCTGCGGGCGAAGATCCCGGCCGGGGTACGACGGCTGACCGCCATCCCCACCCTCGGCCCGAAGAAGGCGATGGCGGTCTACGAGGAGCTGGGCGTCTCCTCGGTCGAGGAACTCGCCGACGCCATCCACCAGGAGCGGCTGCGGGATCTCAAGGGCTTCGGGCCGAAGACCGAGGAGAACATCCTGCACGGCATCGAGCTGCTCCGGTCGGCAGGGGGCCGGGTGCGGATCGACGTCGCCATGGACCTGGCGGAGAGCATCGTCGGCGCGCTGTCCGCGGTGACCGGCTGCGAGAAGTGCGCGTACGCCGGGTCACTGCGCCGGTTCCGCGAGACGATCGGTGACATCGACATCCTCGTCGCGGCCAGGAAGTCCGCGCCGATCATGCGGGCGTTCACCGAACTGCCCTACGTCACCGAAGTCATCGGGCAGGGCGAGACCAAAACGTCGGTCCGCACCGGCAAAGGGCTCAACGTCGACCTGCGGGTCGTACCGCCGGACTCCTGGGGCGCGGCACTCCAGTACTTCACCGGCTCGAAGGCCCACAACATCCGCACCCGCGAACGGGCCGTGCACCAGAAGCTCAAGCTCTCCGAGTACGGGCTCTTCGACGTCGAGAGCGGCCAGAAGATCGCCTCCGGGACCGAGGAGGAGGTGTACGCCCGCCTCGGCCTGCCCTGGATCCCGCCGACCCTGCGCGAGGACCGCGGCGAGATCGAGGCGGGGGTGCGGGACGAGCTGCCGGAGCTGGTCACCGAGGCCGACCTGCGCGGCGACCTGCACACCCACACCGACCTCACCGACGGGCTCGCACCGCTGGAGGAGATGGTGGAGGCGGCGGCTCGGCGCGGCTACGCCTACTACGCGATCACCGACCACGCGCCCGACCTGACCATGCAGCGCATGACCGACGAGCGGATGCTGGCCCAGCGCGAGCGGGTGCGCGAGCTCGACGGCACCTACCCCACCAAGGGCCGGCGCGACGGGCTGCGGCTGCTGCACGGCACCGAGCTGAACATCGGCCCCGAGGGCGAGGTGGACTGGCCGGACGACTTCCTCGCCGGGTTCGACCTGTGCGTGGCGTCGATCCACTCGCACTTCAGCCAGAGCCGCGAGGCCCTGACCCGGCGGCTCGTCCGGGCCTGCGAGAACCCGCACGTCCACATCATCGGCCACCCCACCACCCGCCTCATCGGCAGGCGGCCCGGCATCGACGCCGACCTCGACGCGGTCTTCGACGCGTGCGCCCGCACGGGGACGGCCCTGGAGATCAACGCCCACCCGGACCGCCTCGACCTGCGCGACGAGGACATCCTGCGGGCCCGGCGGCACGGCGTGAAGTTCGCCGTGAACAGCGACGCCCACGCCGTCCCCCATCTGGCCGTCATGCGGTACGGCATCGGCACCGCCCAGCGCGGCTGGCTCACCAAGGACGACGTGATCAACACCTGGCCGGAGCGACGGCTGCGGAGCTTCCTGCGCAAGCGCGGCTGAGCCGGGAGGCTGCCACGACGCCTCCGCCGGCAGACCGCGAGCAGGGCTGATCCACCGGACGAACGGCCTGACCGAGGGCCGGGCGGAGGGGCGCCCCGGTCGGCTAGGGTCGGCTCGTGGCGGACGCAGCGGCTCCGTCGCGGTGGAACTGACTGGCCCAGGGTGCGTCGCGGCTGTGCAGCGGTCGGCCGAAGTGCAGGTCAGGGACGTTTTCTGGGGGCACAATGCGATTGAGAGTGGAGTTCACGACCGAGCCCTTCGACCTGGACGAGGCACCCGCGCACGCGCTGGTCGCCCGTGAGGTCATCGAGGGTGCTCAGCTGGACGCGGTGGACGTCGGGCCGTTCGGGAACACGGCCGAGGGCGGCGCCGACGCCGTGCTCGGCGCCGTGGACGCGCTGCTGCGCCAGAGCCTGGAGGCCGGGGCCACCCGGATCTCGCTCCAGGTCAACGTGGTGGGGGAGGGCGGCGACAAGTGACCGGAAACGCGGACGAGCCCTTCATCACGGCCGTGAAGCCGCTGGTCGACGCCATGGGCGGGGAGATGCTCCCGCCCGACGAGGCCGGCACCGACGACGTCGTCCTCGCCTGGGAGGGCGTCGACGTGGTCGCCGTACGGCTGCCGCAGCTCGCCGACTCCCTCGATCACATCCTGGTCGCCATGGAGCGCAAGCAGGGCAAGCCGCTGGCCGACCTGGACCGCAAGGCGAAGCAGGAGGTCGTGCGCATACTGGAGGCGCGGGGCGCCTTCTCCGTACGGCACGGTGTGGAGACCGTGGCGGGCGCGCTCGGCGTGAGCCGCTTCACCGTCTACAACTACCTCAACCGCGAGAAGGAGAACTGACCCGCGGGGTGCGTCCCGGGGTTGTTACGCGGAATTTTCAACAAAGTGTTGACGCTGGGTTCCGGAGGGCGTTAGCTAACGGCAGCCCGTTCAGCACGAAGGCCGCCTACGGCCACGGAGGCTCCCGTGACGTCGACTTCCACGCCCCCGGGTCTGGCCCGGTTCAATGTTCTGGAGGAGCACGCGGCGTTCGCCGCCCTCCACGAGGCGTGTGCCTCCACCGCATGGGCCCGGCGACTGCTTGCCGCCCGCCCCTACGCCACCCCCGAGGCCCTCTACTCCGCCAGTGACGCGGCCATGGCCGAGCTGAGCCCGGCCGACCTGGCGGAGGCCATGGCCGGACACCCGCCGATCGGCCGGCCCAAGCCCGGCGACCCGACCTCGGCCCGCGAACAGTCCGGCATGGCCGGCGCCGCCGAAGCGCTCAAGGCGGAGATGCTCGAACTCAACCTGGCGTACCAGGAGAAGTTCGGCCATGTCTTCCTGATCTGCGCCACCGGCCGCAGCGGCGAGGAGATGCGGGACGCGGTCAAGGAGCGGATCGGCAACGCGCCCGAGCAGGAGCGGGAGATCGTCCGCACCGAACTGGGCAAGATCAACCGCATCCGGCTCGCCCGACTCGTCACAGAGGACGCCTGACACCATGAGCACCAGCACCACCGCCTCCGTGTCCACCCACATCCTGGACACCTCGCTCGGCCGTCCCGCCGAGGGCGTCGCCGTCCAGCTGTCCGCCCGCGAGGGCCGTGACGCGAACTGGCAGGCGCTCGGCGGCAGCGCGACCGACACGGACGGCCGGTGCAAGGACCTGCCGGCGCTGCCGGCGGGGACCACCCACGTACGGCTCGACTTCGCCGTGGAGCCGTATTTCGAAGAGTTCGCGAAGAAGCAAGCCGATGCGCAGCAGGACGCCCCCGCGAATCGGGACAGCGGACCGGGCGTGTTCTTCCCGGAGGTGGCGATCACGTTCGCCGTCGTGCCGGGCGAGCACTACCACGTACCGCTGCTGCTCAACCCGTTCGGCTACTCCGTTTACCGAGGGAGCTAGCTACATGCCTACCATTCTTGGACAGAACCAGTACGGCAAGGCCGAGAACCGGGTCGTGAAGATCACGCGGGACGGTGCCACCCACCACATCAAGGACCTGAACGTGTCGGTGTCGCTCTCCGGCGACATGGACGAGGTCCACTACTCCGGCTCCAACGCCAACGTCCTGCCGACCGACACCACCAAGAACACGGTGTTCGCGTTCGCCAAGGAGCACGGCATCGAGTCGGCCGAACAGTTCGGTATCCACCTGGCCCGGCACTTCGTGACCAGCCAGGAGCCGATCAGGACGGCCCGGATCCGGATAGAGGAGTACGCCTGGGAGCGCATCGAGGCTTCCGACGCCAACTCGAAGTTCATCGGCGCGGACGAGGTCAAGCACTCCTTCGTACGCAAGGGTCAGGAGACCCGGCTCACGCAGATCACGTACGACGGTTCGCAGTGGGAGATCATATCCGGCCTCAAGGACCTCGTCGTGATGAACTCGACCAACTCCGAGTTCTGGGGCTACGTCAAGGACAAGTACACGACCCTCCCCGAGGCGTACGACCGCATCCTGGCCACCCAGGTCTCCGCCCGCTGGCGGTTCAACTGGACCGACGACGAGCAGAAGATGCCGAGTTGGGAGAAGTCCTACGAGCAGACGAAGAAGCACATGCTCCAGGCCTTCGCCGAGACGTACTCCCTCTCGCTCCAGCAGACGCTGTACCAGATGGGCTCGCGCATCATCAACAACCGCGGCGAGATAGACGAGGTCCGCTTCTCGCTGCCCAACAAGCACCACTTCCTGGTCGACCTGGAGCCGTTCGGGCTCAAGAACGCCACCGAAGACGGTGCCGTGTACTACGCCGCCGACCGGCCCTACGGCCTGATCGAGGCGACCATCCTCCGGGACGGCTGCGAGGCGAAGATCCCGGTGGACCTCACCAACCTCTGATCCACCCCACCTTCTCGGCACCCGCGGCCGGTGACGCCCAGCGATCCGGCCGCGGCACTCAAATCCCCGGGGTCCTGCCGTGCCCACACCACAAGTCCACTGAGCGAAAAGGACGAATCATGGCAGCAGACCGGCGCACCGTCATCGAGAACTGTTCGATCGCGACCGTCGACGCCCACGACACCGAGTACGCGGACGGGTACGTCGTCATCGCCGGCAACCGTATCGAGTCGCTCGGCGCGGGCCGGGCACCCGAGGGCCTGGAGAACGTCGTACGCCGTGTCGACGCCACCGGTCATCTGGTGACGCCCGGCCTGGTCAACACCCACCACCACTACTACCAGTGGATCACCCGGGGCCTGGCCACCGACCACAACCTCTTCAACTGGCTGGTCGCGCTGTACCCGACCTGGGCGCGCATCGACGAGCCGATGGTGTACGCGGCCGCCCAGGGCTCGCTCGCCATGATGGCCCGCGGCGGTGTCACCACCGCGATGGACCACCACTACGTCTACCCGAAGGACTCCGGCGACCTCTCCGGCGCGATCATCCGCGCCGCCCGCGAGACCGGCGTCCGTTTCACCCTCGCCCGCGGCTCCATGGACCGCAGCGAGAAGGACGGCGGCCTGCCCCCGGACTTCGCCGTCGAGACCCTCGAAGGCGCCCTCGCCGCCACCGAGGCGACCGTCAAGGAGCACCACGACCCCTCCTTCGACGCGATGACCCAGGTGGCCGTCGCCCCCTGCTCGCCCTTCTCCGTCTCCACCGAACTCCTGCGACAGGGAGCCGAGTTGGCCCGCCGCCTCGGGGTCCGGTTGCACACCCACGGCTCGGAGACCGTCGAGGAGGAGCAGTTCTGCAAGGAACTGTTCGGGATGGGCCCGACCGACTACTTCGAGTCCACCGGCTGGCTCGGCGAGGACGTGTGGATGGCGCACTGCGTCCACATGAACGACTCCGACATCGCCGCCTTCGCCCGCACCAGGACCGGTGTCGCCCACTGCCCGTCGTCCAACGCCCGCCTCGCGGCCGGCATCGCCCGCGTCCCCGACATGCTCGCCGCCGGAGTCCCGGTCGGCCTCGGCGTCGACGGCACCGCGTCCAACGAGTCCGGCGAACTCCACACCGAACTGCGCAACGCGCTGCTGATCAACCGCCTCGGCGCGCACCGGGAGGCCGCCCTCAACGCCCGCCAGGCACTGCGCCTGGGCACCTACGGCGGCGCCCAGGTCCTCGGCCGCGCGAGCCAGATCGGCTCCCTGGAACCCGGCAAGCTCGCCGACCTGGTGCTCTGGAAGCTGGACACCCTCGCCCACGCCTCCATCGCCGACCCGGTGACCGCCCTGGTCCTCGGCGCGGCCGCCCCGGTCACGGCCTCCTTCGTGAACGGCCGTCAGATCGTCGAGGACAACCGCCTGCTGCACGTCGACGAGGACGCGATCGCCCGCGCCACGCGGGCCGAAGCCCAGCGGCTGGCGCACATCGCCGCACAGTAACTCCTCTTCTCCGTACGGCACTTGAGGTACGGAATCCGCGGTACGGCACTTCAGCGGTACGGCACTTCAGCCGTACGGCATCTCAGCTCCGGCCAGGAGGGACGGCTCCCGGCCGGCAGCCGTGGACCCCAGCGGGATCCACGGCGGCCGTCTCCTGGGCGCGTGCTTCCTCGCGCGCGCCCAGGAACGGTCACCCGTCCCCCTTCGGTCCCTCCCCCACTCTCGGCTTCGCTCGAGCGGGAGGTGCCCCCACGCCCAACACGCACCACCTCCCTGAAACCCGCGTCAGAGCCGACGCGTACCCGACCGGAGGAGAGCCGCTGTGTCCTCGCACCCCGTCGACGAGAAACTCCCGCCCCTGAAAATGGCCACCACGGGCCTTCAGCACGTGGCCGCGATGTACGCCGGAGTCGTCGCTCCGCCCCTGATCGTCGGCGCGGCCATCGGCCTGACCGGTACCGAACTGACCTTCCTCACCGGCGCCTGCCTCTTCACCGCGGGCCTGGCCACCTTCCTGCAGACCCTCGGCATAGGGAAGATCGGCGCCCGGCTGCCCTTCGTCAACGGCGTCACCTTCGCCGGGGTCGCCCCGATGACCGCGATCGCCGCCTCCGCCCACGACAAGTCCGACGCCCTGCCGGTCATCTTCGGCGCGGTGATCGTCGCCGGCCTCCTCGGCTTCCTCGCCGCCCCCTCCTTCAGCAAGGCGGTCCGGTTCTTCCCGCCCGTCGTCACCGGCACGGTCATCACCCTCATCGGCGTCTCGCTGCTCCCGGTGGCCTTCGGCTGGGCGCAGGGCCCCGACCCGGCGGCGCACGACTACGGTGCGGCCAAGTACCTGGGCCTGGCCGCCGCAACCCTCCTCATGGTCCTGCTCCTGCGCCGCTTCACCCGGGGCTTCGTCAAACAGATCGCCGTGCTGATCGGCCTGGTCGCCGGCACGGTCGCCGCCCTGCCGTTCGGCCTCACGGACTTCGGGCCGGTCGCCGACGCGGACGTCGTCGGCTTCCCGACCCCCTTCCACTTCGGCGCCCCGCAGTTCCACATCGCCGCGATCCTCTCCATGTGCGTGGTGATGGTGGTCTCGATGACCGAGTCGACCGCGGACATGCTGGCACTGGGCGAGATCGTCGAACGCCCTGCCGACGAGCGGACGATCGCGGCCGGGCTGCGCGCCGACACCCTCGGCTCGGCGATCAGCCCGCTCTTCAACGGCTTCATGTGCAGCGCCTTCGCCCAGAACATCGGCCTGGTCGCGATGACCCGGATCCGCAGCCGGTTCGTGGTCGCGGTCGGCGGCGGCTTCCTGGTGCTGATGGGCCTGTGCCCGATGGCGGCCTCGCTGATCGCCGTCGTACCCCGGCCGGTGCTGGGCGGCGCGGGCGTGGTCCTCTTCGGCTCGGTGGCGGCCAGCGGCATCCAGACCCTGGTCAAGGCCGGCCTGGACAAGGACGAGAACGTGCTGATCGTCGCCGTGTCCCTCGCCGTCGGCATCGTGCCGATCACCGCGCCGGACTTCTACCACGCCTTCCCGGAGACCGCCCGGATCGTCCTGGACTCGGGCATCTCGACGGGCTGTGTGGCGGCCGTACTGCTCAACCTCGTCTTCAACCACCTGGGCCGGCGGCGCGCGGAGGAGAAGAGCACGGCCTCCGAAATCCCTGAGGCCCCGGGGGCCGTGCCCCTCGCGTCGCCCCGGTCGATCTCGTAACGTCGCTGCGGGCGGTCTCCCGGTCCCGCGTGCCGGCGACCGCCGCGCATCCGAATTCAGCCGGCGGCCCGGACCGCCCGGCAGGGGCTGAGCGCGGGGAGCCGGCCGGTCATGTACGAGCGGGGCGGAACGCCCATCAGGGCGCGGAAGTCGGTCGTCATGTGCGACTGGTCGAAGTAGCCGGTGGCGGCGGCCAGTTCGGACCAGCCCGCGCTCCCCGCCCGGGCGGCGAGCGTGCGGACGCGGTCGATACGGGCGTAATGCTTCGGGGAGACCCCGATGCCGTCGGTGAACAGGTTCCGCAACTGGCGTTCGCTGACCGCCAGTTGCCGGGCCACGTCCCGCACCTGGGCGGGCGCCCGGTCCAGCCGCACCGACAACGCCTCGACGCCCGCCCGCAGCAGCGCCGTCCGGGCCGGATCCGGCTGCTCCGACAGCATGCCGGGCAGTACCTCGGTGATGCGCGGCAGCGCCTCCCGCGGGTCCAGCCACCGCACCTCACGCGCGAACCGGCTGGCCGCCCCGCCCGGCAGGTCGTCCAGCGGCACCACCCGGCCGACCAGCCCCGCGGCCGGAACACCCAGCAGGTGCCGGGCGGTTCCCGGAGCGAGGCGCAACTCCACGCACGAGATATGGGACTTGCCCTCGTGGTAGGTCGCCCGCACCCGCGGCCCGATGGCCAGGACGTCACGCCGTCCGTCCCCCGTCACCCGCAGCACCACCTTGATCGCCGCGTCCGGCAGATGGACGAACGTCCCCTCGGGCGGCTCGGCGAAGGACATGGTCCGCACCTCGGCGATCCACGGGCGCAGCCCCTCGGGCGGGGCCGGAAGCGACTGGGCGATGGTCATCGGCACGCTTCCACGGTAAGCGAGCCGCGCCACCGTCCGGGCGGGCCGGCTGTGCCGGAATTTCCAAGAGCCGGCCGCCCGGACCCGCCCATCGTGGTCCGCATGATTCTGGTGACGGGTGCCACGGGCACCATCGGCAGTGACGTCGTACGACAGTTGGCCGAGCGCGGTACGAAGGTGCGCGCGCTCACCCGGGACCCGGCGAAGGCGCGGGTCCCCGCCGGGTTGGAGGTGGTGCGCGGGGACTACGGCGACCCTGCCTCCCTGGAGGCCGCGCTGGCCGGCGCGACGGCCGTGTTCCTGCTCAGGCCGCCCGGCCCCGACGCGGGAGAGGACGCGACGCTGGTCGCCGCGGCGCGGACCGCGGGCGTGGAACGGCTGGTGAAGCTCTCCGCCGTCTTCACCGGCGACTCGGCTTCCGGCCCCTCCGCGCAGTGGCACGTCGACGGCGAGCGGGCGGTGCGGGACAGCGGGCTCGCCTGGACGGTGCTCCAGCCGTCGTCGTTCGCCTCCAACACGCTGACCTGGAGGGAAGCGCTCCGGGCGGACCAGCCGGTGCCCAACATGACCGGGGACGGCGCCTCGGGCGTGATCGACCCGCGCGACATCGCCGAGGTGGCGGTGCGGGCCCTGCTGGACGCCGGGCACGCCGGGCGGACGTACGTCCTGACCGGTCCCGAGGCGATCACCGTGCCCGGCCAGGCCACCGTGCTCGCCGGGGTTCTCGGCCGCCCGGTCCCGACCCGGGACCTGTCCCCGGACGAGACCCGCGACTTCCTCCGCACGGCCTGGGGCATGGACGGGACCCGGGCGGACGGCGTCCTGACCGGCCTGGCATTCGTCCGCGCCGGAGGCAACGCGCTGATCACCGAGGACGTCACCGAGGTGCTGGGCCGCCCGGCCCGGACCTTCCGCACCTGGGCCGAGGACAACAAGGGCCTCTTCGAGGCGAGTTGAGACGCCGCGACCGAGGGACCGCGGCGAGCGCGGTACCGGCTCACCGGTACGGCCGCGGCACCGGCTCACCGGTACGGCCGTGGTCCCGCTCACCGGTACGGCCCCCGTACCGGCTCATTGGTTCCGCGGTCGCAGCACCGCCGCCGCCAGCACCAGGGCGGCCACCGCGATTCCGGTGGCCGCCCGGAACGCCAGCCGGTAGCCCTCCGCCGTGGCGGGGATCAACTCCGCACCCCGGTCCAGGAGTCCGCCGGTACGGCTCGCCGCCAGGGTGCTCAGTACCGCGAGCCCCAGCGAACCGCCCACCACCTGCGTGGTGTTGAACAGTCCGGACGCCAGGCCCGCGTCCTCCTCGCGCGCCCCGGACATCGCCAGCCCGGTCAGCGCCGGCATCGCCGCGGCGAATCCCGCGGCGAGCAGCAGCAGCGGCGGCAGCACGTCGACGGCGTAGGAGGCGTCGACCGGCACCCGGCCCAACAGGGCCATCCCGGCGACGATCAGCACCAGACCGCAGAGCAGGACGCGGTACGCGCCGTAGCGGGCGATCGTCCGCGCGGACAGCCCCAGCATCAGCAGCCCGATCGCGACCGGAGCCGGCAGAAACGCGGTGCCGGTCGCCAACTCGCCATAGCCAAGGACGCGTTGGAGATACAGCGCGCCGAGGAACTGGAAGCCGAACATCGTCGCGACCATCAGCACCTGTACGGCGTTGGCGCCGGCGAGCAGCCGGGAGCGCAGCAGCCCCAGGCGCAGCAACGGGCGCCGGGCGCGTGCCTGCCGCAGGGTGAACGCCGTGAACAGGGCGACCGCCAGGGCCGTCAGGAGGAGGGTGGCGAGCGGACCGCGGTCCCCGGCGCCGACGATGACGTAGACCGTGAGCATCAGGGCGCCGGTGACCAGCGCGGCGCCCGGGAAGTCGGCGCCCTGGCGCAGGCCGGCGCCCCGGTCCGGGGCGAGGATCCGGGTGGCCACGAACCAGGCGGCCAGCCCTGTCGGCAGGTTGATCAGGAAGATCCAGTGCCAGCTCAGCGCCTGGGTGAGCGCTCCGCCCAGGAAGGTGCCGAGCGCGCCGCCCGCCGCGCCGACCGCGCTGAACACCGCGATGGCCCGGCCCTGTTCACGCGGCTCCGGATAGAGGGCGACCAGCATGCCGAGCACCACCGCGGAGGTCATCGCCCCGCCCACGCCCTGCATCGCCCGCGCCGCGATCAGCACCCCCTGCCCGGTCGCCACCGTGCACAGCAGGGACGCGACCGTGAACAGCGCAAGGCCCGTCGTGAACATCCGCTTGCGGCCCAGCAGGTCGCCGAGACGCCCCGCCAGCAGGAGCAGTCCGCCGAACGGGATCAGATAGGCGTTGACGACCCAGGCCAGCCCGGGACCGCTGAAACCCAGATCGCGCTGGATGGCCGGCATCGCCACCGTGACGATGTTGCCGTCGAGGACGGTCATCAGGATCCCCGCGCACAGAACGGCGAGGGACGCCCAACGGGGGTATGTTCGTGAGAGCGCCACCGGGGCCGCCGGTGTCGGTGTCGGTTTTCCGGTCGTGGTCGACATGGCCTCTGGGCCTCCGCAATCGCCGTAGAACTCACCGGACAGATGAACAGGAACAGCTCGTGCACAAGGTGCATGACTTGTAACGGAGTTCATGGTGAGTGACCATGGGGGGAGACGTAAGGAGGCAGCTCGATGTCCCAGAGGAACACCGATGTAACCGTCCAGGTGGTGAACGCGCACGCGTGCCCGGTCCGCGAGGTTCTTGACAGGGTCGCCGGAAAATGGAGCGTCCAGATTCTGGTCGCGGCCTCGCACGGCCCCATCCGCTTCACCGAACTGGAGCGCGGTATCGAGGGCATCAGCCGCCGGATGCTGACCCTCACCCTGCGCAACCTGGAGCGCGACGGGCTGGTGACCCGCACCGTGTATCCGACCGTGCCCCCGAAGGTGGAGTACGGACTCACCCCGGTGGCCCTGGAACTGCACGAGACGCTGCAGCGGCTGACCGACTGGGCCGAGCGCAACCGCGGCCACATCGCGCAGGCGCGGGCGGCCTACGACGCCGAGCACCAGCCCGAACTGCTCGACGCGTAGACGGCGTTGACGGTGTAGACGGTGTAGACGGTGGAGAAGGCGTTGGACCGGGCGGTGGCGGTCCGCCGGACCCTCAGAAGCCGAACAGGTCCGGATCCGAGACGAGTTCCTTGAAGACGTCACTCGGACGGTCGATCAGCCGCCTGGCCTTGAGGTCCAGCAGCCCGCCGACCGCGTCCACCTCGGCGGCCAGGGTGCCGTCCGTCTTGGTTATCGACTGGATTACCCGGAACGTCTTGCCCTCGCTCCACTCGAACACGCAGGTCACATCGACCTCGTCACCGGCGAGCAGCTCCCGTTTGTACCGGATGGTCGTCTCCAGTGCCACCGGGCCCACGCCCCGCCCGATCAGGCCGGCCTGGGTGATCCCGGCGGCCCGGAGCAGCGACCAGCGGGCGTGCTCGGCGTAGTTGATGTACACCGCCTGGTTCAGATGGCCCTGCACATCGGTCTCGTAGCCACGGACCGTGACGCGGACGGAATACGGTTCGCTCACGACTTCCCCTTCTCGTGTACGACGGGTCGTGCACGACTTCTCGTGTACGACGCACTGATCCTCTGTCGGCATCCTGGCACGCCCGTCACACCCGGCGCGGCGATGCCAGTAGATAGCGCGTTCGAGTCCGTGGTTCCGTGTACTCGCCGGTCTGCCACCCCGCCCGCTCCAGCGTGCCCGCGCACGCCCGCAGGGGCTCGCCCTCCGGCGCGTACACGGCGACCGCCTCGGGCTGCGGCGTGGCCCGCACCCGGTAGCCGGCGGTCGCCGGTCCCTCGGGCGGGTGCCCGGCCGCCTCCAGGGCGAGCGCGGCGGCCCGCACCAGGTGCGTACGCTCCCAGCCGCACGGCCGGTCCGTGGCGCCGTCGGGGTTGGTCATCCGGCGCAGTTCCAGGAGCCCCTGCCAGGCGCTGTGCACCTCACGCGCGCGGGCGGCCCCGTCATCGACCGC
Organism: Streptomyces sp. NPDC058683; assembly: GCF_042716195.1. Lineage (NCBI taxonomy): Bacteria > Bacillati > Actinomycetota > Actinomycetes > Kitasatosporales > Streptomycetaceae > Streptomyces > Streptomyces sp. NPDC058683. The sequence goes on along the minus strand of NZ_JBHXSK010000012.1, from coordinate 12,081 downwards.
CTCCTCACCACCGACCCGCGCGGCGAACACCCCGTCCGGCTCGGTGGGCGGCGCCACTGCCGGGGGCTGCGGAGCCGCCGTCTCCCGTGTCCGATGCCCCGCAGGCGTCAGGAAGTGGTCGTGCGGCGGCCGCGGATGCCGAAAGGCGAGCCCCCGCTTCACCAGCGCCGCCAACTGCGCCTCCGTACCCCGCAGCCGCCCGCTGATCGGATCGGCGTCATCGATGATGTGCCGCTGAGCGGCGGTGGGCGGTCGTGACACAGCGCGCTCCTCCCGGAAACAGGCCCGCGGACCCGCACGGATCCGTACGGACCCGTACCGATCCGTCTCCCGAAGGCTACGACCGCCCACTGACACCCGGTCGGACGATGCCGCCCGCCGCCCGCTGACGCTCTCCCCTCAGCCGTCGCTCGGCTCGCTCGGCCGGATGTTCCACCCGGCGATCACCGGGCGCTCGTGCTCCGTGCTCAGGCGGCACAGCGTTCCGGTCGCCAGCTGGAAGAGGGCGCCGTCGGAGGGGGGCAGGCCCAGGCGGCGGGCGGTCAGCACGCGCAGGAAGTGGCCGTGGGCGACGAGCAGCACGACCCCCTCCGTGTTGGCGAGGGCCGCTTCGACCTTGGACAGCATCCGGTCGGCCCGCTCTCCGACCTGCTCCGGGGTCTCCCCGGGGTGCTCCGGCGGACCGGGCGCGACCCCGTCGGTGAAGAGGAACCAGCCCGGCCGGGTGCGCTGGATCTCCACGGTGGTCACGCCCTCGTAGCCGCCGTAGTCCCATTCCCGCAGGTCGGCGTCGACCCGGGCATCGGGCACGCCGATCAGCTCGGCGGTCTCCCGGGCCCGCTGGAGCGGGCTGACGAAGGCGGCGCCGATGCGATGCGACCGGATCAACGGCACCAGCCGCCGCGCCTCCTCCCGCCCGTGCTCGGTGAGGGGCACGTCGGTCCACCCCGTATGCCGCCCGGACCGCGACCACTCGGTCTCACCGTGCCGGACGAGAAAGACATCAGCCATACCTCAGAGGCTAGAAGCCCAGCGTTCCAGTTCGGCGAACTCACGCGCCCGTAGGCCGTGGCGGGAGTCGACCGGAAGGAGTAACGCGGGGGCGTCGTGATGGTCGGCGACATGACGGACGTCCAGGTCGGTGACCATGTCGTCCACCCACACGAACGGCCGCCCCGCCGCCCACGCCACGACGGTCCGCGTCTTCCAGTACAGCCCGTCCGGGTCCTTGGCGAACAGCTCGGGCCACTCGATGACGGGCAGTTCGGGCAGCCCGACGGCCGGGCCGATCATCTCGTTGGCCTCGTGCATCCAGGTGGTGGCCCACGCCAGCTCGTACGGCAGCGCGAGCAGCCGTGCCCCGTGCCCCGGGTGCAGCCGCACCCGCAGCCCGCGGCGGAGCGTGCGGGAGCCGGGTGTCTGGCGGGCGGACCAGTTCGCCGGGTGCAGCCGGTGGGTCACGTACCCGCGATGCCGCAGCAGCCGGGCCCGGAACGGGTTGAGGGGTCCGTCGACGTCGAGGAGGAGCAGGGGGCGCTGGGTCATGGGGAGGGGTTACCCGGATTGCCCGGCCCGGGCACGGCCCCGGCCCAGCTCTACTGCCGGTACCCGCTCAGGAACCGCCCGATCCGGCCGATCGCGGTCTCCAGGTCGTCCGCGTACGGCAGGGTGAGGATGCGGAAGTGGTCCGGGGCCGGCCAGTTGAAGCCGGTGCCCTGGACGACCTGGATCTTCTCCTGGAGGAGCAGGTCCAGGACGAATTTCTCGTCGTCGTGGATCGGGTGCACCTTGGGATCGATCCGCGGGAAGGCGTACAGGGCGCCCTTGGGCTTGACGCAGCTCACGCCGGGGATCTCGTTGAGCTTCTCCCAGGCCACCGTGCGCTGCTCGTGCAACCGGCCGCCGGGGGCGACGAGTTCGCGGATGGACTGGCGGCCGCCGAGCGCGGCCTGGATGGCGTACTGGGCGGGCGCGTTGGCGCACAGCCGCATGGAGGCCAGCATGGTGAGGCCCTCCAGGTAGTCCTTGGCGTGCTGCCGGGGGCCGGTGACCACCAGCCAGCCGGAGCGGAAGCCGGCCACCCGGTAGGTCTTGGACAGGCCGCAGAAGGTGAGGACGACCAGGTCGGGGGCGAGGGCCGCGGCCGAGTGGTGGACGGCGTCGTCGTACAGGATCTGGTCGTAGATCTCGTCCGCGAAGACCATCAGTCCGTGCCGGCGGGCCAGGTCGAGGATGCCCTCGACGATCTCCTTCGGGTAGACGGCGCCGGTCGGGTTGTTGGGGTTGATGAGGACCACGGCCTTGGTGCGGTCCGTGATCTTCGACTCCATGTCGGCCAGATCCGGGTACCAGTCCGCCTGCTCGTCGCAGAGGTAGTGCACCGCCTTGCCGCCCGCGAGGGTGGTCACCGCCGTCCAGAGGGGGAAGTCCGGGGCCGGGATCAGGATCTCGTCGCCGTCCTCCACCAGCGCCTGTACGGCCATGGAGACCAGCTCGGAGACGCCGTTGCCCAGGAAGACGTCGTCGACGCCGACCTCCAGGCCCAGCGCCTGGTAGCGCTGGGCCACGGCCCGGCGGGCGGAGAGGATGCCGCGCGAGTCCGTGTAGCCGTGGGCCTGGGGAAGCATCCGGATCATGTCCTGGAGGATCTCCTCCGGCGCCTCGAAGCCGAACAGCGCGGGGTTGCCGGTGTTCAGGCGCAGCACGCTGTGGCCCGCCTCCTCCAGCGCGTTGGCGTGCTCGATCACCGGTCCGCGGATCTCGTAACAGACCTCGCTGAGCTTGTTGGACTGCCGGAACTCCATGCGCCCCTCCGGGAACTCGTGTTGCTTGGTTTTACCAAGTAGCAGCTTGGAAAGTCCAACATCTTGTCTACACTGCGTCGCATGTCACCTCGCCGAAGCTACGACCAGTACTGTTCCGCGGCCCGCGCCCTCGACGTGGTGGGCGACCGCTGGACCCTGCTGATCGTCCGGGAGCTGCTCGCCGGTCCCCGCCGCTACACCGACCTGCACGCGGATCTGCCGGGGGTCAGCACGGACGTCCTCGCCTCCCGGCTGAAGGACATGGAGCGGGACGGGGTCACGACCCGGCGGCGGCTGCCCCCGCCGGCTGCGGCGTACGTCTACGAACTCACCGCGCGTGGGCGGGAGCTGCTCCCGGTGCTCCAGGCGCTGGGCAGGTGGGGGGAGCCCGAGCTGGGCGAGCGCCGGCCCACCGACGCCGTCCGCGCCCACTGGTTCGCGCTGCCGCTGCTGCGGGCCCTGGACGGCGAGGGACTGGTCGAAGTCCGGCTGGGGGAGGGGGACTTCCATCTGTACGCCGGCGCGGAGGACGGCCCGGTGTACGGCGACGGTCCCGCCCCGCGCGAACCCGACGCACGGCTCGTGCTCGACGCCGGGACGTGCACGGCCCTGGCCCGGGGGGAGTTGGGCCTGGCGGACGCGGTACGGGCCGGTCGGGTGACGGTGACCGGGGACGGCGCGCTGGCCAAGGCGCTGCGGGAGGCCTGAAACGGCGACCGGGCCCGCCGCGAACGGGGGCCCGGTCACCGGAACGTGTCGGGTCAGGCGCCCGGCGGCACCCGGTACGGCCGCCCCGCCCCTCGCGTCAGCGCGTATCCGCCGATGCCGGCCAGCGCGGCCAGCACTCCGCCGATCCCGGTCCACACCCAGCGGTCGGTCCACCAGCCGGAGGACCAGCCGTCGTCCGAACCGAAGCTGGAGAGCACCGCCGCCTTGCTGTCGTCGTCGCTCTTCTCGGAGCTGACCGCGATCCCGGGGACCAGCGGCTTCGCCAGCGAACCGTCCACCGCCGCCGAACCGCCGATGTCCTTCGAGTCCACCCGGACCTCGGCGCTCACCGGCTGGCCGAGGTCCGCGTTGCCGAGGTCCACCACCGTCAGCCGGACGTAGTACGTGCCGGGCAGCGGGTCGTTGGCCCACGGCTCCGACCAGCCCCGGACGGTACGCGTCACACAGGCCAGCTGCACCGACGTGGTGCCCTGCCCGGCCGTGCGGGTCGCCGCGCCGTACTGGCAGGCCTGGCGGCGCCGCAGCCCGTCGTACACGTCGATCTGCCAGGTCTGCGCCGCGTGCGCGTCGGGCAGCTTCACCGTCGCCTTGACGTCGGGGCGCTGGCCGGCGTCGGCGGGGAACGACCAGTACAGGTAGTCGCCCGTGGATCCGCTGGCGGTGGCCTGCTGTCCCTGGTCGAGTTCCGTCGCCGTACGGAAGGACGTGCCCGCCTGGGTGGGCGCGCCGCTGTCCTCCGAGGAACTGGGGGAGGGGGAGGCGTCGTCGGCGTACGCCGGGCCCGCGGCCAGGCCCACCGCCAGCAGGGCGGCGCTCAACACACGTGTGATCGACATCAGTTGGTCCTCCAGACCGCCAGCCGCCAGCGCGACACCCAGCCCCACACCAGACCCGCGAGGAAGCCGGTCAGCACCAGCGCCCCGAGCAGCCACCAGCCGCGGCCGAGACCGAAGGAGGCGACGTCGGACGCCTGCGACGGCCCGTCCACCACGTCCACCGTCAGCTCGACGGGCAGACCCGGGCTGGTCTTCACACCGGACGTGGCCGAGAAGGAGTTGGTCACCTGGAGACAGACCGTCTCCGGGGTGGTGTCCTCGTCGTCGTCGCTCTCGGCCTTCGGGTACCGCAGGCCGGTCGAGATGACGTCGGTACGGCCGGTGCCCGACGCCTCGCCGCGCACGATCTCGCGTCCGTGCACGGTCACCGCGCGCAGCAGCACCCCGTAGTCCGGGTTGACGGCCCGGTCGGCGGCGACGCTGACCGAAGCCCGCAGCTCCTGGCCGGGCTTGACGTCGACCTTGTACCAGCGCTGCTGCCCGAACTCCTCGCGGTCGGTGTACAGCCCCGACTTCAGCGCGGGCGCCGAGGAGCACTGGCCGGTGCCGTCCGCGGCCACCGGCGTCACCACCGGATCGGCGGCCCGGTGCACCAACTGCCCGACCCGGTCGGTCAGTTCCTCCTTGTGCTGGACGGAGGTGTAGGTCCCGCCGGTCGCGTCCGCGATGCAGCTCAGCTGGTCCCGGGTCTTGGCGTCCGGCACCAGGCCGAGCGTGTCGATGGTCAGCCCGACGCCCTTGGCGGCGATCTCGCGGGCCACCACGCACGGGTCCAGCGGCTGGCAGGTGTCCTCGCCGTCGCTGATCAGGACGATGCGGCGGGTCCCGGTACCGCCCTCGAGATCGTCGGCCGCCTTGAGCAGCGCGGGGCCGATCGGGGTCCACCCGGTCGGCGTGAGTGTGGCGACGGCGGTCTTCGCCTCGGTGCGGTCCAGGGTGCTGACCGGGTAGAGCTGCGCGGTGTCCTTGCAGCCGGTCTTCTTGTCGTTTCCGGCGTAGTTGGCGCCCAGCGTGCGGATGCCGAGCTGGACCCCCTCGGGTGTCGCGTCCAGCACCTCGTTGAACGCCTGCTTGGCCGCGGCCATCCGCGTCCCGCCGTCGATGTCCGTCGCCCGCATGGAACCGCTGACGTCCAGTACCAGCTCCACCTTGGGAGCGGCCTGGCCCGTCTCGTCCGTCTCGTCGGCGACCGCTCCGCCGGGGAACGCGATCCCGGCCGCCAGGGCGGCGAGCAGAGCGCAGACTCCTGCCGCCGTCCGTTGTGTTCTGATCATCGGCGGATCCTATTGATCAGAGGCGCCGGGCTCCAAAACGAGGTCCGGACGCCAAAACGCGAACGGCCGGCAGGCCAACGGAGAGTGGCGGGCGGGCAGGTGAGCGCTCACCGTCCGTCGGCGAGCGGATTCGGCAGGGCCGCCCACTGGTCCCCGGGCACCTCGGGCGACAGCCGCATCAGCGTCAACGCCTTCGCCGGCAGCGGACCTCCGAGGAGAGCCGTCAGGTCGGGGGTGACGGGAAGGTCCCGTACGGCCGTCTCCAGCGCCGTCGCCAGGGCCGGTCCCGAACCCGCCGTGCCCGCCAGGGCGCCCGCGACCAGGGAGCCGAACAGCTTGCGGCGCAGAGTCGTTTCGTCGTCCGTGACCAGGCGTCCCGTCAGCTCGGGCGGGGTGATGCCGTGCCGGGTCAGACGGGCCGGGCTGAGGCGGATGTCGGCCAGGTCGCGATAGACCAGCCGCAGCGGCGCGCCGGTCCCGGACAGCACCACCAGGAGGTTCTGGCCGTGCGCCTCCAGGGCCACGCCCAGGTCCAGCAGCCGCAACCCCACCGTCAGGGCGAGCCGGGTGAACCCGGCCAGCCAGGACGGCGATGCGGGCAGTCCGGTGGCGGCCAGCGCGCCCACCGGCAGAACCCGCTCGCCCGGCGCCGCGTACGCCTCGGGCGACTCGCGCAACACGGCCGCCAGGTCGGGGGAGTCGGCGGTCGCCGCGCCCAGGGTGCGGGTGATGTGCAGGAGCCCGTCCGTGCGGGACGCCAGGTCCGCGGCGAACGACGACAGGGTCATGGCCGCGTCGATCGAGTACGCCGAGATGTCCCGGACGGACGAGGTCAGCCGGGCGCTGAGCGCGGTCTTCACATGCGGTCCGCCGGGGAGGGCGAGGGTGCGCAGGGACATCAGGGGATGCGCGGTCCGCCAGGGCTCGCCGGGGCCGCCCTTGAGGACATGGGCGGTCTGCCACGGATGCACCGGGATCAACAGCCGCCCGGAGTCCCGGAGTTCGTCCGGCCACTCGCCCGACAGCAGACAGTCCCCGGCCGCCACCGGGACCGTCTCCAGCCGCACCACCGGCCGGTGCTCCGGCCCGTACGCGAGCTGCTCGGCCGCCGAGAAACCGGGCCGGGAACGGCAGTTGGGGTGGAAGGGATGCCCGTCGACCACCCGCTGCTCCCACTCCCAGTCCCTCCCCCAGCCTTCGGCCGGGGGGACCCCCACGGGCCACTCCTTCGGAGGGAACTCCCGGTCCGCCCGCGAGAGCGCCAACGAGGCCGCACTGTGCCCGAGTTCGGCCGCGAACCCCGCCGAGTGAGGCCACCCCAGATCGGTCATCAACCGCGCCGGATCGTCGTACGGCACCCCGTCCAGACGTACGGCGGTCACATACGTGTCGGTGGCGTACGGATCCGCAAGCGGGCCGTGCAGCGCGCGTCCGTCGGCCAGCCACAGGGCCAGGCTGTGCGCCCCGCGCACCCGGCGCGCCACCCACGGCAGCGGCTCGTGCGCCAGCGCCCGCCACAGCCGGGTCAGCACCGCCGCCCGCGCACCGGGCAGCTCGGCCGTGTACCCGGACACCAGGTCCGGCCGCGCCTCGGCCAGCTCCGTGGCGAGCTGTGTCTCGATGGGGGAGGGACGGTGCACGGGAGGGCTCCTCGGGGACGGGTCCGACGGTCATGATGGCTGATGACGGCAGACATACTGATCGTGATCGGACTGTGTGGACGTAGCGAACGAATGGAACGCGTGGATCTCATGCCCCCCAGCGACGGCATCGGCGAGCGCGCCGACGCGTACGCTGCCGCGCCCCTGCTCAACTGCCTGCTGCGGGAGGTGGCCGAGCCGCTCCCGGACAGCGGGGACGAGCCGCTCCCGGACGCCGGGCAAGGGAAACCGCGGGTCTACCGGCTGCCCGGCGGCGGCCGGCTGCTGCGGGTGCGCGGCGCGCGCCGGCCCGCCGCGCCCGAGGTGTACGCAGCCGGCCGCTGGCACCGCATCGGCCACACCGAGCTGGTGAAACTCGTCGCCGAGGAGCTGCGCGCGCACACCGGGCTGTCCAACGGCGATCTGCCGGCCGAGATGATCGACAGCCGGGACGCGGTCGCCGCGCTGCTCACGGCACGCGCCCGGGCGACGGCGCCCGACGACCCGTACCTGCGCTCGGAGCAGTCCCTCATCACCGGCCATCCCTACCACCCCGCCCCGAAGGCGCGCGGCGGCGGCCCGGTCACCGCCTGGCTGCCGTACGCGCCCGAGGCGTACGCCCGGTTCCCGCTGGTGCTGCTCGGGGTGCGCGCGGACCAGGTGGCCGAGGAGGGCGACACGTCGGCGCTGGACGCGCTGGCCGCCGCACCGCCGGGCTACCGGCTGCTGCCGGCCCACCCCTGGCAGCTCGACCTGGCCGCCCGTGACCTGGCCCCGGCCTTCGCCGACGGACGGCTGGTACGGCTGCGGGAGACCGACTTCGCGGTCTGGCCGACGGCCGCGATCCGCACGGTGTACGAGCCGGAGCGCGATCTCTTCCTGAAGTTCAGCCTGGACGTCCGGATCACCAACGACATCCGCCGGCTGTGGGCGCACGACCTGCGGAAACTGCGCCGCACGGACTCGGCCGCGACCGCCGCCTTCGCGGCGATGGACGGGCCCGCGGCCTGGCTCGGCGACCGCGGCTACCGCACCGCCCGCTTCGCCTTCGAGGAACTCGCGGTCGTCGTCCGGGACGGACTGCGCGGGTCGCTGCCGCCCGGGGCCACCCCGCTGCTCGCGGCCGGCCTGGTGGAGGGCTTCGAGGGCAGCCCCCTGGCCTCGACGGCGGATCCGGGGGCCTGGTGGCAGGCGTACCTGCGCGCGGTCGTACCCCCGGCGCTCACGGCCTTCGCCGACCACGGCGTCGTCCTCGAAGCGCATCTGCAGAACACTCTGGTCGCCGTCGACGCGGACGGTACGCCGGTGCAGGCGCTGTACCGGGACGCCGAGGGCGTCAAGCTGCTCGCCGACGTGGAGCGGGCCGCCGGGTGGGAGCGGCTGGTGTACTGCCTGGTCGTCAACCATCTGATCGAGGTCGCCGCCGCGCTCGCCGAACGCCACCCCGGGTTCGATCCATGGCCCGCGGCCCGCCGGGAGCTGGCCCGGCATCCGCTTCCGGAGGTGGCCGGGCTGCTGGCGGCGCCGACCCTGCCGGGCAAGACGAACCTGCTGCTGCGCTGGACCGGGGCGGACGGCGCCGACGCGCGCTATCTGCCGTTGCCGAACCCCTTGGCCTGAATCGGCCTGAAGCCGTGGCGGACGACGGGGTGGCCCGGCGGATCCGCTTAGGATCATGGCGCCCGATCCCCGGCTGGTGAGGAGCCCCAACGGCCATGGCCGACGCGCATGTTGTCGTCATCACGGGTGGCGGTACCGGCATCGGTGCCGCCACCGCCCGGTTGCTGCGGGCCGCCGGGCACCAGGTGGTCATCGGCGGGCGGCGGCCCGAGCCGCTGCGGCGACTGGCCGACGAGACCGGCGCCCTGGCGCACCCGGGCGACCTTTCGGACCCGGCGGCGGTCCAGGACCTGATCGACACCGCGGTCGCCCGCCACGGCAGGCTCGACGGACTGGTCCTCAACGCGGGCATCGGCCGCAGCGGCGCGGTCGGGGACCTCTCGGACGAGACCTGGGACGAGGTGCTGCGCACCAACCTGACCGGCCCCTTCCTGACCCTCCGCGCGGCCCTCCCGCACCTGCTGAAGGCACGTGGCGCGGTGGTCGCGGTCGCCTCGGTCGCGGCGCTGCGCAACGGGTGGGGCAACGCCGCGTACGCCACCTCGAAGGCCGCGCTCCTCCAGCTGTGCCGCTCGGTGGCCGTCGACTACGGCAGCCAGGGGGTGCGGGCCAACACCGTGTGCCCCACCTGGGTGCGCACCGAGATGGCCGACGGGCGGATGGCCCGGTTCGCGGCGGAGGAGGACATGGCCGGCGGGGTCGAGGAGGCCTACGCGCAGGCCACGACACTGGTGCCCGCCGGCCGCCCGGGCGACCCGGCCGAGGTCGCCGAGGCGATCGGCTGGCTGCTGTCGCCCGCGGCCTCCTTCGTCAACGGCGCGACCCTCACGGTGGACGGCGGGATCACCGCCCTCGACCCGGGAACGGTCCCGTTCGGCTTCCGCGTCGAGAGCCGGGGCGGGGACGCCGGTCACTGAGCACCCCTAGCGCGGCCCGACGGCTCCGTCCCGGCGTTCGTCCGGGCGGAGCGGTCTTCCCGTGCTGTACGGACGGGGGTCTCTGCCGCTGAGGGCCAGGGCGCGGTCGAGCAGGGGCGCGTCCTCGTCCTGGGGCACCTCGCCGCCCAGGAGACCGAGGCCGCGCATGCGGGGTGCCTCGCGCGCGTACGTCTCGAACGTGGCCCGGGCCAGGGACGCGGGTACGGCGAGCGGTTGTCCGGTGGCCACTGCCGTGTCCCAGGCGTGGACGGTGAATTCGGCGATGAGGATCCCGCCGAGCGCCGTGGCGGGCATGGGCGGACCGCCGAGGCTCGCCTCCCCCTCCCACGCCTTCGGCTCGGACCAGGCTCTGGCCGCCGGTTCGGCCTGGCCGGCCAGGAGCAGGGGCCACTCGGACTCCGGCCGCCCGGCGAGCAACGGCACCGGATGAGTGGTCAGCAGGCTCGGATCCGATGCCGTGCGGGTGCCCGCGTCCCTGGTCAGCAGGAGCATCATGGCGACGTGATCGACCAGGTCCCGCACCGTCCACTCCGAACACGGCGTCGGGGCGCCGTACTTGTCGGCCGATACGCCACGGACCGCGCCCACGACCAGCTCGATACTCCGCGCCAACAACTCCGCCCTCGTCGGTGACTCCATGCGACAGCCCTCCTTCTCCGTACGATGAACCGGTGCGGCCGACCCGCGAGCCCCAGGCCGCCGACCTCGTCGAGGTCTCCCTCAGTCGATGAAGACGCTCCACGCGGTGGCGTTGAGGTTGTCGGCGAGGAAGATGTCGGTTCCTCCCAGGCGCTTCTCCCAGGACGGCATCAGCTCGGCCGCGCGGGCGACGACCGCGTCCATCCAGACCTTGAGTTCCGCCTGCTTGTTGTCGGCCGGCACCTTGGCGGCGGCCGCGGCTTCCTTCAGGTCGACCGTCCGCAGCGCCTCCCCGGCGGCCGTACGCAGGTCGTGGATGTACTCCCGGTTCGTGGCGACGTCCTCGGGCGTGCCGGGCAGAGCCATGTGACCGGTCACGACGGTCTCGAAGTCGTACTCCAGCATCTGGTCCATGGCGTCGAAGTACGCGGGCACGTGCGCGGAGAAGTACAGGCGGAAGAACGGCGTGTTCTTCGGGCTGAAACTGTCCATCGCCCCCATGAGCCGCTGCTCGGGCAGGTGGATGAAGAGATTGCCGGCCTGGTGCCAGTCGCCTGAGTAGTCGAGGACGAAACGCACCCCGTCGACGTCCATCTCCGTGCGCCGGCCTCTGAAGGTCTCGGTGGGCAGCGGGCGCCGGTCGTCCTTCGCCTCCCTGATGAAATCACCGGTGATCTCATGGGAGATGATCTTCAGGCCGTCCCGGTTCAGCAGGTGAGCCGCCCCGATGTGGTCGGCATGCGCGTGGCTGTAGATGAGGTGGGTGACCGGCTTCGAGGTGACCTCCTCGACCGCGGCCAGCAGCTTCTCCCCGAGGAACGGCGAGGCGTCGACCACGACGACACCCTTCTTCGTCACCACGAACATCGTGTTGATCATCCCCTGGGTCACGAAGTAGGCACCACCACCCAGGTCCTGCACGACAAACCCGGCCTCGGGAATGTCCGGGCCCAGGGCGAAGGCGGGTACAGGCGCGAAATCAGTCATGGCGATCTCCTTTGTGCGGTCCATTCGGAGGCGAATTAAAAAGGACTCCTCCAGGAAGTACCTTTCCGTTCCTGTCGCGGGAGAGGTGCATTCCCTGGTCACCAGTATTGCGTTCCGCACGCGCGTGCGGCCCCTTCATGTGGGCCTTCCTGAACCTAGGTCCGACTGGTCCACCTTCACCGCGCCCGCACCGCACCGCGGGACCCATACTGGCCATATGAAGCACAACGGCGAACCCGGTTCCCCCTCCCAGGTGCCGTCCAACTGACCGCGGAGCCCTTTCGCCGGGGCGAGGGGACGGGAATCGCATCGATCACCGGAGGCTCGCATGACAACACCCACGCAGAACAAAGAGCTCGCCCTGAATGCTTTCGACACCCTGTTCGGAAAGCGTGATTACACGGCAGCCGAAGGGTTTTGGTCCGAAAAGTATATTCAGCACAGCAAGCATATTCCGCCGGGCCGTGAGGGTCTTTTCGGTCTCGTTCGCGCTCTCCCCGACACCCTCCGCTACGAGAACCAGTTCGTGTTCGCCGAAGGCGACTACGTCATGCTGTACGGCCGCTATGCCGGCAGTGGCGCTCCCGCCGCCTCGGTGGTCGCCGACGTGGTCC